>DAQW01000015.1:5769-25014 GCA_002503045.1 Euryarchaeota archaeon UBA39
TAAATTCAGAGTGTATGTCCACATGAAGGACAGAAACTCAAATCTTCTTCTAAAGGACCCTCGCACTTAGGACATATATCTCCATCGATACGAGTATTTGGGATACTATCGGAAGATTCGATTAAACGTGTAGATGAATCTACATCTTGGTATTTCTTAGAATCCAGAGCCTCCCGAATCTCTACTGCTGCACTGAAATCTAATGCTTCCTGTAATGCAATATCAATTCGTAATCTCAATCGTTCACGTTCCTCTGGATCAACAATATTTGCTAGTTCGTTTCGTCGAGCTTGGAGGTAACGTCTGAACTCATCTACGGTAGGAGCCATGTCCATCCGAATCAGTTAGTCACCATCAATCTGTGTGCGCACCATGATGAACAACAACCTAGTCCGAACTTCATGGAAGGGGTAGGACGCAAGGTCGTTTTGAAGCTCGGCGGAGGCCTCCTAACAAACAAGAAGGGGCTTTGTTCCCCTGATATTGAAGCCATACAACAATCTGCTAAAACAATCCATGAACTCATTTTCAATGGATGTAAAATCGCTCTAGTACATGGTGCGGGTTCATTTGGACATGCAAGAGCAAAGACTTGGAGATTATCTGAGGGGAAATTAGATCAAAAATTCCCTGCTGAAGGAGAAATTACTACTCAAGAAGAAGCAGTAAAACAAGTACGTTTAGACATGATAAATTTAAATCAAATTTTAATCAATGAATTAGATTTATTGGGTGTAGAATATGAGGTGTTTCACCCTCATACTTGGGCTAAGGAGACTGGACCAAATTTTCAAGGCGATTTAGAATTTCTAGATTCAGAAATCATGAGTATTGTCCATGGAGATGTTGTCGAACATTCAGAAAAAGGATTTGGGATACTTTCGGGTGACGATTTGATGTATAGAATATCTACTGAATGGGGTGATGTTGATTCCTGTGTATTTGCTCTTGCAGACTGTGACGGCATTATGTCTCACCCACCCGGAAATCCAAAATCAGCATTAATTCCCGAATGGAATTCAAAAATGGGTTTTGGAAGTAAACATGATACCGAACATGATGTAACTGGAGGAATACAATACAAAGCCATTAGGGCATCTGAAATTTCTCAAAAAAATGGAAACAGAACGGAAGTCTGGTTTGTAGATGGAAGAAGGCCTGAGAGAGTTTTCGATGCATGTATGGGTGGAAATGCTCTAGGAACAAAAATTCTGTAACACCCGTTCGATTATAGGCGAGACGATTCATCAAGAGGTTGGAGGGAGCATGGTGGCCGATTCAACATTACTCGATGGAGAAGATCCAGACCAAGTTGGAATGATGGATGAGATGTGCATCTTAGTGGATATTGATGATTTACCAATTGGGGCTGCATCTAAATTAGACTGCCACCGGGGAGCAGGACTCCGCCACAGAGCATTCTCAGTGCTGATTTTTGATGGAGAGGATAGACTCCTATTACAAAAAAGAGCAAGCGATAAAATCACTTTTCCAGGTGTGTGGGCAAATTCTTGCTGTAGCCATCCACTTGATATCGATGGAGAAAAAGAAACGGATGATGCTAGTGGAGTGAAAAACGCAGCAGTACGGAAAATGGAACAAGAATTAGGAATCCCTGCTGGAACAATTCCTGCAGATAATCTTCATTTGATTACCCGGATGGAGTACATGGCTCGGATGAACGATGTTTGGGTTGAACATGAAATCGATCATATCATGGTTGTTAGAGCGGATGTAGAAGTTTCACCGAATCCGAATGAAATTGAAGATTTCAGATGGGTTTCAAAAGATGAATTATCATCTATGGCTGACGAACATGATGCGGGAAAACTAGTCATAGCTCCTTGGTTTGATTTAATTCGAGTGAATTTTCTTAATGATTGGTGGGAAGATATTGACGATATGAGTAAACATGTCGATAATGCAATCCATCGTTTTGTAGAAGAGCGCCCTGATCGTGCAGGACTCTCAATAATGGACAAACATAGAGTTGCAGCAGAGAAATGCATCGCGCGCGCAATTGAGAAAAGCACTGAACCTAGACTAGGCGGGGCCATGATGCATCTTATCGAAGGAGGAGGTAAACGTCTCCGAGCTGTTTTACCCAGCCTTGTTGGGGAAGCAGTGGGCAGTCACCACAAAGGACACCATGATTTGGGTGCAGCAATTGAAATAATCCACAACTTTACTTTAGTTCATGACGATATTATGGATAATGACCCTATTCGAAGAGGGCGTCCTGCAGTTCACATTGCATATGACATGCCAACAGCAATTAATGCTGGAGATGCAATGCTTGCTCTTGCCTTTGAGATGATTGCAGAATCTACCGACATCAAGGACGAAGTAATGAGAGACTTAGTTAGAGTAATCGGACGGATGGTTCGAAAAGTTTCTGAAGGACAGCAAATGGATATGGACTTTGAAAATAGAACAGATGAAGTTACTGAAAAAGAATATTTGACAATGATTTCCGGAAAAACTGCTGCTATGTTTGAAACATGTGCCCAAACCGGAGCTATGCTCGCAGGTGCAAGTTCAGAAATTCAAGAAACATGTAGATTATGGGGACTAGAAACAGGATTATGTTTCCAATTAATGGATGATTTAATCGATATTACTGGTGACACAGAAACACTTGGAAAGCCTGCAGGAAGTGATGTTTTGGAAGGGAAAAGGACTCTTATGGCAATTCACGCATTGAATCAAGATCCAAGTAATCTTCCTACTTTCCATTCAATATTTGGCAAAGGTGAAGATGGCGCATCCGATTTACCACAGGCAATTAGAGAAATGGAATCAGTCGGTTCACTACAATATGGCAGAAAGAGAGCAATGGAACATCATGCTGAAGCTCATAATCACCTGTCTAAACTAGTTGATTCGGAAGCGAAAACTGTTCTTCAAAGCCTAACAGACTGGCAACTAGAGAGAATATCTTGATTTCAAAGTCCAAAGGTGAATCCAGACTGTACTTTCTCAATAATTGAAGGTAGAACTTCACGATAATCGCCGATTATAGCAGCATCTGATGATTGGACCATTGTACAATTCTCATCAGTATTAATGGAAATAATACGGGCACTATCCTTCATCCCTGCCATATGTTGAGGTGCACCGCTAATAGCAACAGCGATGTAAATCGGTGGACGGACACTCTGACCTGTCTGACCAATTTGTCGAGTACTTGGGGCATAGCCAGCATCTACTGCTGCTCTACTAGCTGCCCATTCAGCATCAATACCCTTAGACTTGAGGGATTCTGATAATTCGTGAATTTCTCTAAACCCAGTCTGTCCACAAGGTATACCACCTGCAATAATAATCTTACAATGTCCAAGTTCAACTCTTTCACCTCCACCACGACGTACGTCAATAACTTCCACATCAAAGTCCTTCTCTGACCAACTTGGTGTGAAATCTTCTACCTCACCTGTTCTAGAAGAATCTGAATCAGGAGCAACAAAGATTCCAGGACGTGCAGTCGCCATTGCTGGAGCCCAAAGTTGCTGAGGATTCGACATGATACATGCTAACTTTGATTCTCCAAACGATGGACGATGGGCCTCTAACATGTGAGTAGTTACTGTCTTTGTCTTACGATGATAGAACGGACCTACACTCAATTTGGTACAATCGGCTGTAACACCTGCATCAACTCTGCTGGCAACGCGAGGAGCTAGATCTCTGCCTGTGGTGGTAGCACCCATCAACAAAATTTCAGGCCTATGCACATTCATCAAGTAGTCAGAAAGAGCACGAGTGTATGGAAGTGTAGTGAAGTGTTCAAGTCGAGGATCAGTGACTACTACAACCTTATCTGCTCCGAGAGAAATCAAATCTTGTGGGGCAGAACCAACATCATGATGAATTAGCATTGCAGTTAATGACACACCTAATTGATCAGCCATTTCTCTTCCAGGGCCCATTAATTCTCTACCAACATTGAGTAATTCTCCATCAACCATCTCGGCAAATACCATTACCCCTTCTGATGATGTAGCCTCACTAAAACGCTGCATCAAGGCATCTTCTGGCCAATCACTCATTGCCATCCCTCCACTACGGATTGAATCCCTAAAGCATCAGTAATCTGCAAATCTCGAGTTGCCTTCTCTACTTTAGGAGCAGCTGCTACAATAGTAGGAGAACCGGAAAGGCCAACTTTTTCTTCTTCTAATCCCACATCATCAACTGATAACAGTCTAAAAATCGGAGCACCGTCTTTGAATACATCTTTTCCACGGTCATCCTTGGTAACATGTTTCTTTACTTTGACTGCAGCCTTCATGTTTCTACCTCGAAGAGCCGCAGCAGTAGGAGCGATAGAAAGCATACATGGTAATGGCATTCTAAGATCCATACTTCCACCTTCCACAATTCGACGAACTGTGGCATAAGATGATTCGATTTCACATGTTTCGGCTAAAGTGACTTGGGGTATTCCAAGATTTTCTGCTACTTGACTAGGAACGTGTGCTGTATCCCCATCTGTTGTTTGTCTACCCCCCATTATTATCCAATCATCCCGATCTGCACTGTAACCTAAGTGTTGAAGGGTACCTGATAAAGCGTAACCAGTAGACCAAGTATCTGAACCCCCCAATTTTCGATCTGAGAGCAATACTGTCTCATCAACTCCTCTCTCCATGGCAGTAATATGGGACATCTGAAAATTGGGTGGACCCATAGAAACAACTACCACTCTTCCACCATAATTGTCCTTTAATGAAAGAGCTAATTCTAATGCATGTTGGCAATCCTGATTGATTTGACTTGGAGCAGAAGCCCTGTCAAGAGTGCCTTCTGCAGTAACTCTCATCTCTTTCGGCTTTGGAACCTGCTTCAGTAGCACAACGTAATCCATCATAATCCCCCAATTTCAAGATATTTCGTCCACCGGAATTCAGCACTTGAACCCTATGTATAGTTAGAACGATTTCAAGTGGCGACTAAAGCAATCCATCCCACTCCTCCAAAAACCACAATATCGAGTACTGCATGGCATGCCCAAGCAGGCCATATAGACCCATGACGATGATACAGCCATGAAAATGCGACACCACCAAAACCTACTGCGGAGCCAGCAAGTAA
Source organism: Euryarchaeota archaeon UBA39 (assembly GCA_002503045.1). GTDB lineage: Archaea > Thermoplasmatota > Poseidoniia > Poseidoniales > Thalassarchaeaceae > MGIIb-N2. The sequence continues at coordinate 10,864 of DAQW01000015.1, forward strand.
TGCAACCCAAATAGGTGCAACTAATGCTACTGCAACAACATGATGTAATGTGAAAGATAGTACCGAAATACTACCTGATTTAATCGGATCTCCGGTGAATATTGAAGATGCTTGTTCAGTAATAAACCACCTATATACGTACTCTTCTACAACACTATTGATGAATACCCAAAACAAAATCGCTGGTATTACCATTGACCATGAATCAAGTCCAACTCCACGAATTGATGCTCCTAAATCCTCAAGGTCCACATATGGCCGAGCAATCAAAAATGTAATTATCAAAATTAAGGAAAGTACAATTCCCAAACCAAACCCCTCTGCCCAAGGGCGAAAACCTGATTTTTGTGACAAGGGGGAATACCCTCGTTCACCTCCATCAATTCTAATGTGCCAAATGGTTGGAAAACCTACAATCCATACTTTACATAAAGCCCAAATTGCAAGACCAAGAAATGCTAATGAAGCCGTATGTGACTCAGCAAGGAGCCCATTTGCAAGAACGCCAATACTGGGAACAGGAATCAAAAGAAACAAAGCAAGAATGGGACGAGCTCTTGAATCCATAAAGAGAATTATCTGATTGCATACTTCAACCATCCGATTTACTAGGGCAACCGTCATAGGCATTCGATTCACGCCTTTGGGCATGTCAACTAACACGCCGATACGAGTTTCAGTCACTGGAGCGGCAGGCAATATTGGATACGCATTATTGTGGAGAATCGCAAGCGGCGATTGCTTTGGATCGAATCAGCCAGTAATTCTTCAGTTACTAGAAATCCCTCCCGGGATGGAACGTCTCCAGGGCGTGATAATGGAACTAAGGGACTCAGCGTTTCCTTTAGTGCACGACATTGTCGGCACTGACAATCCCGAAATTGCATTTAATGATGCAGATGCCATATTCCTCGTTGGATCTCGTCCAAGAACAAAGGACATGGATCGATCTGACCTAGTAGCGGCCAATGGTCCAATTTTTGTAGGGCAAGGAAAAGCAATCGATACAGTTGCTTCACGTGATGTCAAAGTAATCACTGTGGGGAATCCATGTAACACCAATGCACTAATCGCTTCCGCTAATGCGCCAAGTATCCCCCCAAGACAGTTTACTGCTATGACACGACTTGATCAGAACCGGGCAGTAGGTCAGATGGCAGAACGTGCTGGCGTACCTGCTTCAAAAGTTAAGAACGTATTCATCTGGGGCAACCATGCGAACACCATGTATCCCGACCCACGTTGTGGTACTGTTGATGGACAATCGGCTACTGATTTGTTCGAAAGTGATTGGCTACAAGGTGACTTCCTAGATATTGTTTCAACACGTGGAAAAGCGATAATAATGGCGCGAGGTGCCTCTTCAGCAGCATCAGCAGCAGCAGCAGCGGTTGACCACATGCGAGACTGGTGGCAAGGATCGAATGGACATATTGTTTCGGTTGCTATTCCTTCAGAGGGTTGGTACGGAGTACCAGAGGGTATTGTGTTCAGTTTCCCATGTCGATGCGAGAATGGTGAAATCATTGTGGTAGATGATCTCCCTATTGACACATTCACGCAGTCTAAGATTGACGAGAATGTAGCGGCACTTCTTGAAGAGAGAGAAGCAGTCAGTGAACTTCTAGGAAACTAATGTAATTTGATACGGCGATAGACTTACTATTCAGTGAGTAAGCCAAAATCATGGATGAATTTGATTCACTTGAAGATGATTTGAAAGAAATCGAATTCAACAATGAAAATTCAAATCAAAAAAATTTAGAATATGAGACTATAGACACTAGTTCATTTACACATTATCTTCCTGAAGGATTAACAAAATCAGAAGTAAATGAACTAGTGTCGATTTCTGAATCAATCATACATGAACCAGTGCAAGACATAGATTATTACGGTGAGAAAATTTTGGATTTTGGAGTTGTTGTTTCAAATAATCAAGATATTCCAACAGCAACAAGAAGATATGAAGCATCGATGAAAAGTAGAAATGTAATCACAATGATTGGGATTTCAATAATTATCACGGGGATATTTTTGCCAATTTTGGGTGATGGTGACCCAATTGCATCATTGATTTGTCCTACGGTTTGTTTCATTCCCCTTTCCATATATTTACTACTAGGCATGCATAAAGAGCAAGAGGCAGTGCTTAATGTAGCAAAAAAGGATGGAAATTATATGGCAGGAAATTCTAATGAAATTATTCCTGAAATGAGAATATACCATTCATTCTCATGGTATAGGGATCGTGTACAACATTCAACAGTAATCCGTATTGGAAAACAACCACGGATAGAACTTGTTCCATACTATAGTTCAGGAGGAGAAAGTGGTCCAAGTTGGGGGTGGAGTATGCATGCTACTGGAGAAGAATTTGTAATTACAGAAAATACATTATTGGACGAAGGTGAAGATTTTGCTTGCTCTGCTACAATTACCAATCAAGATCATAGCCGAATAACTGTACACCCTGACTTAATCTCAGACATTAAACGAAAACCCAGCCATACCAAAATTAACATCAAAAATAACTACATTGGTTCTGCTTCAAATTTATACAACCGATTCGAACCATTGATCACAGAATTGGGAGCAATACCATTAATTAAAGAAAGAAAATCGTATAATAAACAAGAAATGAAAATGATTGAAGCAGTAAGAAGTTTAGATGAATTCAGTAAAATTTTGGAGAATTAAGTATCGTCGGTTTGATGACTGATTACCTCTGCCAAGGGGCATGAATCAGCGTCATCTCCATCTGGAGCATGATGGAAAGCTGCTACTGGTTGATGCTGATGGGCATGGCCCACAAATCCCAATCCCTGGCCGAACTGATACAGGAAAAGATGGATGGAATATTCGTTTACCTACAGAAAAAGAAGTAGAGAAAATGGGGATCAAATGGAATCAAAAACGAATCAATACTATGGATGACGGAAAAAATATCCATACTGTTATCTATGCAACTCCGATTATTGATTGGCCCGCAAACTGGGCATGGAAAGACCATGTCATTTCTGACTCTGGAGTCCATCCTTTAGCCAGAGAATCTGTATATCGAACTATGCATCGACTTGTATCAAAAGTAATCATCAGAGATAATCTGGGAAACGTTCTCTTGGGTAAAGTTCTGAGGGGGCATTTCAAAGGTTTTTGGACACTACCTGGAGGGTATCTCGATTATTCTGAACACCCTCGAATAGGTGCAATCAGAGAAGCATATGAGGAGATGGGAATTGATATTGTAATTGCTGATCCAATGGGTGAATCAGGTGAGGTTCACCCTGGCGATAACTTCTGCCATATCCAAGAACGTATTTTTAGCGGTGAGGGAATTCAATATGTTTCATTCACATATCTTGTCGATTTGAACAAACGCCCAGAGATAAGTCCAAAACCAGATGAAATAGAAGAAGGTGGATGGTTTTCACTTGAGGATGCAATTCAAAGAGCCGCATCAATTTTTGATAAAGAAGCATTAGAAGCATTGCAACGATTAGAGGGTGAATCATGAATCTCCAACAAGCCATTCAGAAATACCATCTTCGCGCATTAGTAACATGTACAATAATCACTTCGATAATCACTCAGTTTCTGATGCAAATTGGAGGCGGACCAAGAGAAAATGAATTTGATTTATCAGATGCATTCGAACCATTTATTGATGAATTTATTTTCACGGGATTACCTCCATTTATTTCATCCGGTGGGGTTTTCGCACCTGAAATTTATGTATTCCAAATTGGATTTACGATTTCTGGATTCCTCATTCTTTCGCTAGTAATTCGACTACATGGGAAGAATGGTGTACTTTCGTTTGATGGATCAAAATCTAGGATAATCTCAGCAATATCGGGAACAATAGTTGGATTATCATTGGTAAGTATTGTACATTTTTCGTTTATTGAAGATCCTTTAATACATTCATATTTTGCTGGAGCGATTTTTTCAGGAGCTCTAGTGTGGTTAGGTAGTGTACACATTGCAACCCAAATGTTTGAAGATAATGCACCAATATTTGGAATTGAAGAATCTAAATTACGAACATACAGCCTAGGAGTTGCAATATTATGTTGGTTAATTATGCCAATTCCACTATACTTGATGAAATTACAATTCGCTGCTTTGATTGAATGGGCAATGATGTTATCACTTCAATTCGGCCTCCTATCTCTCGAATCGATATTGGAAACACATACAAAAAAGTAAGAATTTAGGGCGGATTGTTTTTCATCTACTCTGTAGGGCAATGAACATGAAGCACCTCCAAGCAGTATTGGTGGTGATGCTTCTACTCTCTTTTTGTTTATCTGGATGCCTTAGTGAGAAAGATACAATTCCTGACGAAGAACAAAATGATAATTTCGAGGTAGAACTTTTGGAAGAAAATTGTTTTGTTTTTGATGGGCTAGAAAGGTGTTGGTTCACTTTGCTGCCCTCCACTTATTCTGCCAATAAATCATATCCACTAGTTGTCGATATGCACGGTTACACTGGAACTAATTATGGGCATTTAAATTACTCAGAATTTGATCGAATTTCAGAACAACATGATATTATTGTCGTTTATCCCCAAGGTTATCAAAATTCTTGGAACGCTGGTTGGTGTTGCGGAGCGGCACATTATGAAGGAATTGACGATGTAGGATTCATCCTAAACATGGTGGAGTATATTTCTCAAAATTACTCGATTAATCATTCGAAAATTTACGCCTCCGGGCATTCTAATGGATGTGCAATGACTCAAAAATTAGCCAATGAAGCAAGCCACATTTTCGCAGCAGGAGGTTGTATGGCACTATACTTGTTAGAGGATGAAGATCCTTCATTTAGCCCTACACCCATCATTGAAGTCCATGGAATTCTTGATGTTGTAATCCCCTATTCTAATTCACATAGCTCATCAGTTATTTTCGATAGTTCATTGGTAGGAGATGAAGGTGCGTTACAAAATATTGCAAACTGGGCAAATATGAACGGTTGTTCAGAGACATTTCCTGAAATGATTGAAGAAAATTCAGATTACTCTGTGCAAGGATATACAGATTGTAATGAAGACGTAGAAGTCTTACTAGTGACACTACATTTGGCAGATCATAACCCATACCCTTCAGCTAATCCAACTGGAATAGATACTACTCAGATGGTATGGGACTTCATGGATCGATTTACACTAGAACCTGAAGGAGAAATTTCAGGAAATTAAATGCCAAGCAATTGTCTAGCAGCATCCAATGAGGCTTCAATTCCCTCCGAATTAGAACCTCCAGCCTGAGCATAAGTTGGACGCCCCCCTCCTCCTCCAGAAATATGAGGAGCAATTTCTCGAATTAATGAAGAAGCATCTACTCTTTCAGCAGCAATAGTATTCTCAGTTGCAGCAACAAGCAACTTCCCCCCGCCATCACGACTCCCGAGAACTGCCACAGTAGGTATTGATGAATCAAGTGTTAATTCCTTAATCATGGCCTGCATCTGTTTCATACCTCCATCAACTTCCATCACTACAATTCTCACTCCATCTACATCTGCGGTATTATTTCCTCCACCTGATGTACGTAATCTGACAATTTCTGCTTCAAGTGATTCAATTCGCTTCTTCTGATTCTTCCATTCAGTAAAGAAACGAGAAACTGCAGATGGCAAATCTTCTGGCTGAACACCAAGAACATCAGCCGCTCCTGTAAGAAGATCTTCCTGGCTCTTTGCATGCTCACGTGCTGCTGAACCCGCTAAGATGTGGAGTCTTTCAACACCATCTTGAACTAATGTAGAACGAATCACTCTAATGTAATCAACCATCCCTGCATCATCGTGATGAGTGCCACCACAGGCCTGAACATCAAAATCTCCAATCTTAATTACACGTATTTCCGAATGTTTAGGAGGACCCCCCTGATATAATTCAAATCCAAACCTAGCATCAGCTTCTGCTCTTGGCAAAACTAGTTTTTCCACCTTAGGACTGGAAGCTACAACACTATTTGCTAAATCTTCGATAGAATCCAAATCATTACGATTTAATCTACTATGGTGAGTAATATCTAATCTAGCATATCGTGCACCTTTGTTTGAACCAGCCTGCCAAACATGCCCACCTAGTACTTCACGAGCTGCTCCTCCAACAATATGTACTGCAGTATGATGATCCATCAATTGCTTTCTTCGATTCCAATCCAATTCTCCTTGAATCGCACCAACAGGTAATGGCCCATCAGTGAGGTGAAGAATAACATCGTGAGATAATTGAGTGTCAAGTACCTTAACTGAAAGATCATTAGCATAAATTAGCCCCTGGTCTGCTAATTGACCACCCCCTTCAGGGTAGAAAAGAGTGCGATCTAGGATGATTACATGTGTGGCCACTCCTCCCGCCTCCGAACCGGAAGAAATTGAGTCGGAAATTGGAATGCATTCAATCAATTTTGCATCGAATTGTACTTTTGATGTGTCACCATAATACAACCTCTCTGTTGGAGAAGAACCAGCGTGAATTGAACTACCTTCAACAGATTTTGTTTTGGCTAAAACACGAACTTGTTCAGCATGTCGAGCCGCCATTTCTGCAGCGAAACCAACAGGTACAGATACGTTCTTCCAACCAGATTGATGAGCAATACTAACTACCATTTCAGGCTGTAACCCTCTCTCTTCTGCAAGTTTAAACAGAATTTGAGAGGGTATTTTTTCAGCATCATTTGAGATATCTTTGAAGGCCGTACGAACAGCAGCTTCACCTGCTCTCAACATCTCTCTATAGCGAGCTTCCTCCAATGAAAGAATTGTCAGGATATTTTCTCTTTGCATTCCTGAAATTTGTCCAGTCATATTTACTTCTAAATGGTGATCTCCGATATCTTCCAACCCAATCGATAACCCAAGGTCATCTTTCATTCTACATGTTCGTCTAGCAATCATTCTGGCTAAATATCCAGCCTTAGAGTTTGAAGGAACTAAACCATCTGCCAACATATTGCAAAGTGCATGCATATGGTCAGGAATTGCATAGATGGATGAAAGAGGTTCGGTAATCGATTTCAATTGATCAACATTAAGAGATATTTTTCTTTCAGATAATCGCTCAATTAATCTATCATACAAGCGATCTACATCGGTTCCAACATCAATGTTGAGAATACCTGCCAGTCGGCTTAATTCAGAAAGAAGGACATTTACATCAACATCCCCTACGGAATTTAGTCGTGAGTCAAATGATGAAAGTTCTCTAAGCCAAGACACCGTTTCAGGGTAAATAGCCTCGTAAATTGTAGGAGTTCCAGCAGCAGCCCAACAAAATCGCTCAAGTCCGTAACCAGTATCAATAATTTGCAAAGGCATCTCACTATATTTGATCCCCTTAATCTCTACATCTCCATCTTCATCCTCATGAAGATTCATAAAAACAAGAGTTGCTAACTCAAGTCCACCTACTATTACTTCAACGGCTGGACCAGCATTCCCACCACCTGACCATGGATTCTCGACATAAGATATCTCTAGCGGATCGATGCCTAAATCTTGAGTAAATAATTCGTCACAAAAGCGGATTGTTTCATCAATCCAATAGTGTATATCTCCTTCTTGAGGACGATTGAAACAATGATGCGCCATCATCTCAAATGTAGTAAGATGACGCCCGGACCTACCGACCGCTGCAACATCAGTCAAACGAATACAGGGTTGAGAAATTGTGAGTGGATTTGCTGGAGGTGGGACTTCTCCAGAAGTAACATGAGGTTGGAAATCTGCAATACTTGCTATTGTTAGATGAATGTCATCTCTCCATCTAGCAACTATTGGATATGGATCAATTGCTGTATGTGAACGATCTTCAAAGAAGCGAATGAATGTGGCCCTCATTGCATCTTTCAACGCTTTACCTCGTTGATCAAAGCCTTTTACAATTGGAGCACCGATGAAAGTATATTCATCTTCATCGGTATCTCCGCTAGTGGTTCTATCAGGATCTCTGGTCCAAAACCACAGCTCAGAAACTCTGCATTTTTTCCTTACAAATCCATTCTCATGGAAATATGGAGAATCGATGTCCCCGAACGCCATGCTAACACCTTGATGTCCCACGGACACACTCCCGGCACTTCAAGCCAACCTGCAAACACGTCTAGAAGTGCTATTCTAAGCGCAATCGACATGTATGCCATCAAACGCGGAAGGGCATGGATGAACCAACATGGAAGGCACATGCAATCCGTGAAGACGAATCCACAGTTCGAATCAAACAACATGGTTCTATGGAAACCGATGCAATGATGGTTGCAGATGAAAAACTATGGAATGACCTTGTGGACGATAGATCACCCCAACAGGTAGTCAATACTGCTTGTATGCCTGGGATAGTTGGAGAAGCTTGGGCGATGGCTGATTGGCACTATGGTTATGGATTCCCAATTGGAGGTGTTGTTGCAACTGATATTGAAGCCGGAGAACAGGGAGGAGCTATTTCCCCTGGAGGAGTAGGGTTTGACATCAATTGTGGTGTACGTTTACTTTCAATTGATTTAGATGCGCCAAAGGGGGATGATCGAAAAGAATGGGCGCGCAGAATTTTCAATGCTATTCCTGCAGGTGCTTCGTCTAAAGGAGGAGTAAATATCTCAGAAACCGAACTGAGTTCGATTCTGTCTGGAGGTGCTTCGGCTGCCGTTGACTTAGGTCTTGGCGAAGATAGAGACCTACATTCTATCGAAAGTTATGGGCTCTTAGACACTGATGAATATGCAGTCTCTGAACGTGCATTACAGAGAGGGTTGCGTGCTCTTGGGACACTAGGAAGTGGAAATCACTTTCTAGAATTACAAATGGTAGACAAAGTTGTTGATGAAGAGGCAGCCGCAGCATTCGGCCTTGTTGAAGGTGGGCTGACAGCAATGATTCATACTGGGTCCCGAGGATTGGGACACCAAGTGTGTAGTGAACACGTAGATCAAATCGAACAACAATATCGCAAAGATGGAGGAAAATGGGTGGCAGACCATTGGGGGTATTCGTTACCAGATCGCCAACTTGCTGCCGCGCCAATCCATAGCAAGGAAGGGGCAGCCTATCTCGATGCGATGCATGCTGCAGGGAACTATGCCTTTGCAAATCGGTCAGCATTAACTCAAAGACTTAGGAAAACATTACGCAAGATTACAGGTAGAGAAGCAGATGTAGAAGTAGTATACGATGTTAGCCACAATATTGCAAAAATAGAAGATCATATAGTTCATGGGAAAACGTGCAAATGTTGTGTTCATCGTAAGGGTGCCACTAGAGCATTAGGTGGAGATCATCCAGAACTTATGTCAAAGTATGGATCGATTGGTCAACCGGTTTTGGTACCAGGAGACATGGGAACTGCATCATGGGTATTGGCAGGACCTCGAAGTGGATCGAATAGGGCTTTTGCATCATCATGTCATGGAGCTGGGAGGAGAATGTCTAGGAAGGCTGCCAGAGATAGTATCAATTCAGAAGATTTGCTCTCATCTCTATCATCTAAAGGCATTGAAGTTAGAGCAAGAACTCCATCAATAGTTGCCGAAGAAGCCCCCGCGGCATACAAGGACGTAGATGATGTGATTCATCTAACAAATAACGCAAATCTGGCTAGGCCTGTCGCAAGATTAACTCCGATTGCCGTGATTAAAGGTTAATTCACTTCTGACGATACTCTAAACGAATAATATCAGATTGGCCATTCAATTGTTCATTCCAGAAATCTTCGATAACTTCTCCGTTTCTAGTTGCAACAATCTCATGTGTATCGTCAACTTGATCCCAAGCCCCATATGCTTGAGGGAATTCTTCATCCCAAATCATGAACCAATGCTTCATTGAGATATTAATTTGGAATGGAGTCTCGACGTGAAGGTAAGCAGTTACCTCCTGTGCAGAAGCACCTTCTCCATAGGGTCGAGCATCATGAGTATGAACGAATCGCATGCAGCCATCGGTGCTACCTGATCCTTCATTCTCTAATGGAGCGATTTGCTGTAAATCACCATTTTCATCAGCAATCCAAATATCAAGATATACGTGATCATGAGTGACAGCAGAACTATGCCCATTAAGACACCCATCCTTGATTCTTTCATCATCCGTAGTGACTCCAAAATCTTCGAAAACTAATGAGACCGCAACAAAACCAACGAATACAATTACTGCCGCAATGAGTATACTCTTCTCGGAGACCATGTACTGCGGACATAGGCGAGTGTTTTCAAAGGAACGGCCCAAATAAACGATAATGAGAGGTCCACGAACATCTCCAATTTGGTGGGAAGATGCAAAGACTCATCTTAGAAATGTAGATTCAAAAATGGGTCAAATAATAGATTCAGTAGAATTTCCGCCACTTCAAGGATTTGGAGATATTGTTATTACATTGTGTAATGCAGTAGTTGGGCAACAAATTTCTTCCAAGGCTGCAGAATCAATATGGACTCGATTCATTGATTTGATCGGTGGAGAATTCAATTCAAATATCGTAATACAGTTAGATGAACATTCATTGAGAAATGTCGGTCTATCAAGAATGAAAATTAGGACATTGAAAGAAATATGTGAATGCGCTGAATTCCTTAGAACAGTTGAATGGGAATTACTAACTGAAGAAGATATACAATCAATCCTGACCAAAACATGGGGAGTTGGCCCATGGACAGCTCAAATGGCAATGATTTTCTCACTTCATTTACCAGATATTTTTCCTGAAAAGGATATTGGGATAATAAGATCCATAGAGGCTATGCAAGGTAAAAAGGATATTAATCAAATTGAATTGTTGAATTTTGCTGAAATATGGAGACCATACAGAACATGTGCAGTATGGTACCTTTGGCGACAACACGATGCAGATCCAGTGTTATACTGATTACATACTGAATCTTCGCTTTGGATGATTGGGTATCATAGGAGCAGCCCCAGTTTGAATGCCATCGGCTTCTTGCATAATAATGGTAAGAAGTGTGTGTACTAACTCCCTTAATTCTTCGACTTCCGAACGTAATTCATCCATAGATTCGCCAGCATGTGACGTCTTATGCTTCCCTGTAACTGTCATTTTAATCCCATCCGAGGGAGTTATCCCTCAAGGCTAACGCCCGATGTTTAGGGTCTATAAACTTGCAAGAATGTTCATTCTTGATATGCAGTTTCTAACAAAAATACTGACAAGCCGAGAGAGCCACTGGCGAGAATTGAACTCGCGACCTACGCCTTACCAAGGCGTCGCTATACCCCTAAGCCACAGTGGCGTCGACTCCACGAATCGGGACTTTGGTTTAATCGCTACGGAATTTTTCAATTAATGCATCATTGGCAATTTACAGTACTTCATATAGGAATGTAGTTTCTTCTTGAACATGGTAGAAACCAGTGAACTCATTTTAGGCCTGATCTCAATTGCAGTATTGCTCTCCTTAATTTTAGTAGTCAGAGTAATCCGTTCTCGCCCTACAGTTACACCTGATCCGTGGCAAACTCCTCTACCGATGAATGCTGCTCGCCAAAGAAGAGTGTCTCCGCGACCAATGGTTGCCCCACCACCCCCACAAATGTTCAGACAGCGTTAATTTACACTGTCAAAATTTTAGTGAAGATTCATTGACCCTTCAAGCGGCAGCGTGAAAACCCAAACCGGTCTCGGAGCGATTGCTGCCGAGATCGCATAGCCTGGTATTGCGCATGACTGGAAATCATGTGGGATTTTCCCTCCGGAGTTCAAATCTCCGTCTCGGCGCCATTTAATCGAGAATCATCGGTGGATTCATGACCGGCCTTCTCTTGATAGAATCATGAAAGAACGCGAGGTGTTCGACGGAATTGAACTTCCCGACGACATGCCTCGCCTTTCTGATGTGAAAAATTTCACTAAAATCAGTAATGTCCATCCACGTTTAGAATCGGTTGACAAGGTAATTTCAGAATTCCCGTACATTTTCAAACTAATACGCCAAAATTGGACAAGTACTCACCTAATGGCTGTAGGATTAGCTATCCTTGGATCAATTGCTGGAGCCTGGGACTTAGGTGTCGGAGAACTATCTAGTGGAGGAGATTACAATACAATGGGAATTAATCCATTTAATCCTGATTCAGGAATCTTGCAAGCGAATGCTGCAGCAATATTCCTTACATTTCTTAGTGCAGCATTATGGATTGCTTCAATTGGTGTAAATTGGATGATATACCCACTAATGAGATCCCACGCATTATATCTAATCGCAGGTATTATTTCTGTGCAAATAGGGATGATAGCAGTCCATTCTACTACCCCCTCATTTCCTTTTGGTGCAGGATTATCAAGTACATTCGGATTGGTTGTAGGTGAATCAGTATTAGCATTTATTTTGTCTGTTATAATCTATCGCTCAGTCACTGAAACTAGAGATTTGCATGTAGAGGTGCACCACCCTCACCCTGATCCTCGAGAACAAGATCGAGCAGATAGAGATCATAGTTTAGGGGCCTGGACATTAATGCTATTCTTATTCGCTATAATGGTAAATATCTCTGCATGGGCAGGATCACATCATGTTTCTCCTCGCCCTCCCTTTGAGTCATCACGAATGTTTACATATCTACTTTATTTATTATCCACATGGATTTTTATTCTAATTTTCAATCTCATTCTATGGTACCCACAATTGATGCTAGGAAATAGTACCACAACTATTGAATCAGAGAGGTCAAGACAAGCAGGTATCGAAGTAGGAAATTCTGAAAACTCTAACGGTTTATGCCCTCACTGTGGAGAAGAAAGCAAGACACAAATTACTGATGAAGGAATAATTGTTGGACCTTGTCCGAAGGATGGATGTGGTGATGTGAATCCAATTGGACAAGATTGTAGCAAATGTGGAGTTGTAATTTCCTCTGCAATTATTTGCCATAAATGCGGACAAGAATCATCTGCTTCCGATTTATTTCCTGTAGAGGAGGCATGGTAATGAATTTAGAACAGCTACGTGAATCGGTCCCAACTATATCAGAAGATGGACCAATATATCTTGATAATGCATGTGTTACCCTTAGACCTCAACCTGTTATTGATGCAATCAATCACTACTACACTAGAGAACCATCATGTGGAGGGAGAAGCGCGCACAAATGGGGTATGGCAGTTACCAGAACTGAATTCGCAGCTAGAGACGGGATTGCAAAGTTAATCGGAGCAAATGGGCCGTCAGATGTAGTCTTTAGTAGAAATACTACACAAGCCATTAACCAAGTTGCGCATGGAATCAGTTGGTCAAAAGGAGATGTGGTTGTGATTTCTGACAAAGAACATAATTCTAATTCAATACCTTGGAGAATGCAAGAAGAAGTCGAAGTAAAAGTAACAAAGACTGGAGAAGATGGGCGTTTTGATCTTGAGGATTTTGAACAAGTTTGCTCAGATGCAGGAAAAAATCTGAAAATGATAGCACTTAGCCATTCACGCAACCTTGATGGAACATCAATTCCAGCAGAAGAATGTGGAAAAATTGCTAAGGATTATGACGCTCTATACTTGTTAGATGCCGCGCAATCTGTGCCACATAGACCAGTAGATATTCGTAAAATCGATGCAGATTTTGTTGCATTTAGTATCCACAAGATGATGGGGCCTTCTGGGATGGGGGCATTGGTGGGTTCTCCGGAAGGATTTGATCAACTAAAATCGATTGCAGCAGGTGGACAAACTGTTTCTCATTCTTCACTTGATGGTTTCACATTCAAGCCAGGTGCCCCACATCTAGAAGGAGGACTAGGACATTATGCAGGATACTATGGGACAAAATCTGCTGTAGAAATCCTAAACGAATTATCTATGGAACAAATCCATGAGAGAGAAGTTGCGATTAATTCAATTATTTCTGAAGGAGTAAGGAATCTGGATGGAATGTCAATTATTGGCCCAGATTCCGCTGAAGAAAGAGGAGGCATTACCTCTATTTTGATGGATGGAAGAGACCCCCATCAATTCTCAATGTTATTGGATGAAGCATTTGGAATATATGCAAGAAGCGGGCTCCATTGCGTTGATCCCTGGTTCCATGCTAATGAAACACCTAGAGGTTCTCTCAGATTTTCTTCATATGCTTACAATACACTAGATGAAGCAAGGCAAGCTGTGGAAGCAATTACTGAACTAGTTGAAGC
>DAQW01000133.1:0-993 GCA_002503045.1 Euryarchaeota archaeon UBA39
CTGAATTATGAATTAGGAATGCTGATCCGTCTTTTTTATATCTCTCAAAATTTACTTTTTTATTTTTTACCATTTCATCAAGTTGTAATTTTAATGAAAAATTTGCACTTGGATTCAAAATTTCCCAAACAGGCCCTTCAGGGAACTTTGGAACGTCTCCAGAATTGCTTAGGCTAGGGAACAGACTGGATAAGGTGGCCCCACGCATGAGGCTCCTACTTCGCTGATTATTCATGAGTTGTCCGGCTCTGAGACCAAAGAAATAGGTCCAGCATTGATTAATGACGAGTCGCCATCTTCAGAAAACATTTCAAAATTTTCTTTGAATAAAGAAACTAGAGATTCAGCAGCATTATCATAATCTCTAGGATTTTTCCATGTTCCTTTAACATCAAGAATTTCACTAGGAACTCCATTGCAATTAATCGGGACCTTGAATCCAAATCGTTCATCGACTCTCATGGGTGAATCATTCAATGATCCATCTAATGCTGCATTGAGTAGAGCACGAGTCCATTTAATTTTGATTCTGTCACTTTTACCAAATCCTCCAGCAATCCAACCAGTATTCAACATCCAACAAGACGCATTATGCTCATCGATTTTTTCTGACAATAATTCCCCGTAAACACTTGGATGCATCGGCATAAATGGCGCTCCGAAACATGCGCTGAATGTGGCTTTAGGTTCTGTAACTCCCATTTCAGTTCCAGCTACTTTTGCAGTATATCCTGAAATGAAATGATATGCTGCTTGTTTAGGGTTTAATTTTGCAATAGGAGGGAGCACACCAAAAGCATCACAAGTTAGGAATACAACATTGCGGGGGTGTCCACCCATAGAAGAAGGGACTCGATTTTCGATAAATTCTATTGGATATGATCCTCGAGTATTTTCTGTTAATGTTGAATCATTGAAATCCGGGACTCCTTCAGAATCTAGAATTACATTTTCAAGAATAGATCCAGGTTTACGAGTGGTTTCGAATATGGC
>DAQW01000133.1:1382-9118 GCA_002503045.1 Euryarchaeota archaeon UBA39
TCATCAGACCATCCATGTTCATCATCTCCAATCAATGGCCTTAATGGGTCTGCGGAAAGAGTAGTTTTCCCAGTTCCAGATAGCCCGAAGAAAACTGCAGAGTCGCCATTTTCACCAATATTGGCAGAACAATGCATTGGTAAATGTCCTCGAGTAGGAAGAATATGATTCATAATCGAAAATATCGATTTTTTAATTTCTCCAGCATACCTTGTCCCCCCAATTAGAATTAATCCATCTTCAAATGATATAATTACAAAAACGTCTGAATTAATCCCAGGAGTTCCTTTAGGGGCATGGAAATTTGGTGCGTGAAGAATAGTAAATTCGGGCTTAATTTGTTTTATCTCTTCAGTAGTTATTCGAAGGAACATATTTCTTGCAAAAGAAGCATGCCATGCATTCTCTGTTACCACCCTAAGTGGTAAGCGTAAACTTGGATTTGCACCACAAGCCAAATCTTCAATAAACAACTCGTTAACTGAATTAAGATGGTTTTGAACCATTTTCTTCAATTCTAAATAATGACTTCTTTCTATTGGACGGTTAACGTCTCCCCACCATACAGCGTCAGTGTACGGCGTCTCATCAACAATAAAACGGTCATTTGGAGACCTACCAGTTCTTTCACCCGTTTCTGCGATGAAAACTCCGTGAGCAGTCAACCTACCTTCTTCTCTTCGAAGTGCATGAGAGATTAGTTCTTCAGATTCAAGATTCCAGTGGACGTCTCCTTTAGGAGACAGCCCATGGGCTCCTAAACCGAGAGTTCCAGCGACACCAGCGGTGTCCAGCCGGGGCAGGACCATGTCTTCGTGGCCCCCGACCATATCTTTCAATGATTCCACTCAAAAATCAACACATTATGGTTTTATTTGCATTTGTAGGTGATACCTTCATCCCACATATCTACTCATGACGTTACATGACAGGTCCCCGTAAGGAGGAGGACCGCTTTCTTGAAGAAAGAAAGTTTGAAACGTCCCAGTCAATAGATTTGGGCGATTTAATTGAAGAAGCTAAAGAAGCGATATCTTCTATCCAAAATAACATTCTTCCAGAAAAAGTCGTTAAAGAAAAGTCAGATGATGCCATTGGTGATTTTTTTGATCCATTTACTTCTGATGATGGAAGTGGGCCTGGCCGAGTCATGAAAGATGGATCAGTCCCAATTGCCCCTGAATCGGATTTTGTTTCTGATTTAGCGATTCAAGGAGAAGTACGGTTAAGTTGGGGTTTGATGGCAGCAATGATTTCAGTATATTCTGCCATTTCAATTTTAGTTGGTACAGTAGTGCCTGATCCTCAATATGCATTTTTTGGATTATTATTTTTAGCAATCTTTGGTTTTGTTTTAGGGGAGCGCTGGATTCCACGTCCTGCAATGTATCAACTTGGTGTAGTTTGGCTAATTATAGCAATGAAAATTCTTTATGGATTAGCGATTGAATTACATTCTTGGACATTGTTTGGTGTTTTCCCATTGAACGATTCTGGCTTAGGAATTACACTTCTACTTCTTGTCGTACTAAATATTGTAGTAGCATATCGTTACAATGAGGATGCAATTGCTGCGCAAGCAGTTCTTGTTTTATTGGCCATTTCTTCAACAGTTGGTTCTTTTGGAGGAGAACTTGGTGTTGCTGGAATGATTCTCGGAGCAACAGTTCTTTTCCATCTTTTAGCTCTACATAGGGAGAGCGGAAATCTTGCATCTTTGGGTATTGCTGCATCGAATCTGTGGATTGGAATGCATGCCTTGACACCTGGTTTTGATTTAGGGTCTCTCCGAGTTTTACCACTAGATACACCCATGGTCCTTTTTCTATTGTTGATTTTAACTAATTCAATTAATGCTGCCATGGCATCTAGGTTTTCATCATCGGAAAATTGGTTCTCTTCTGGATTGAATGCAGTTGGTTTAGGCAAACCTGCCCTATGGTCTGTTTCTGTAGGATTAGGAATGATTGGGGCGTTAATGGCAATTGCAGCAAACCGTGATGATTCATCATATGCTCTTGCAATGGTTACGGGATTATTGGCCGTGTTTAGCGGATCTTATCTTACAGTTCGAGGTGTAGATCCTAAACGAATAATTGGACTAAATGGAGTTGGATTAGTTTCACTATTATTTCTTTTAATTTTACTTGATTCATCTCGATTCGATATCCAATTGCCTATAGATGCATATGCCCTTTTCACATTTGGTGCAGCGTTGATTGCAGGATGGTTATTGATTGCAAATCAAGAAAATGTTTCTGATCGAGTCCTATGGACAGGAGCAGTAGTAGTAGTAATTCTTCTTACTGTTTTACTTCCTGCGAAATCATCTGAGACAGGTGGAGATGGGGGAGCAATTCTTTCATTATGTATTTCAGTCTTAATGGCTGGTTCTGCTTATCTTGCTGTTCGTCGTAAATCCCCGAGTTTGGTTGGAATCGTTTCACTTCTTCCTTGGATATGGGTTATTGCGGTCAATGTTCTTTCATCTTCGTTTGAAACATTAGTTGTCACAAATGATATTAATGCAACTTCTCCAATTGTTTTGGAAGCAATACCTGTTGTAATGATGCTTTCTTTTAGTTCCTTATTACAGTTGATAGTAAATTTGGATTCTCCAGATGGAGGGATCAATTTAGCCGATCGTTTCTTGGGAACTCAAGATATTTCCGCACGTTTACGTGATTCAGGATTAATGAAAGTCTGGAATCTTGGTTTTGTTATAGGGATAATAGCCATTCTTTTTGTTTCTAAATCATCTGGAATGACTGGAACATTGTTACTTATTTTGTTGGGGAGTTTTCTAGGGATTCACGTTGGCTCTGAATTCGCAGAACGTCATCAAGGAAACCCTCGTTTTCTACTAATTCTTTCAGGGGTTACCACATATGTTTTGATGTGGAGACATGGAATGTACGAATATTTTGTTCCTCTGCTTACTGGGTTGACGTTGATACTAGGTTTCGGTCGTAGAGGAAAGGGTGGAGAGGATGGAATACATATTGTCAACATGTCAATTCTAACTTTTGCAATTTTAATTTGGGGTTCTTCATCGTCTAGGACGTCAATTTCTTCTTTAACAGGGCCAATCGAATTACCATTTGATTTTACTACATGGATTATTTTATTGTGCGTGATTGCCACAGTTTCAATATATATCCCTCGTATTTCAAAATTGGAAAATATACTCCGTCCTGCAATTTCAGCACTAATTCTCTTAGTTGCAACCATCGTTTCTCTTCTAATCTCTGCCCAAGATCCATTTTCTCTTGGAATTGCAGGATTGATGTTTGTTGTTTCTACGATAATGATTGCAATTAATGGCGAAATTCGATCAGAATTAAAACAAGTTACTCGAAGAGATGAACAATTACGTGTAATTCTTCAATCACAACAGATGATTTTGAATTCATCTGAAGCAAGTTCCGACAATTCTGAGACTCGCATCCTTGGTTTTTCTAGTGAAGAAGAAGCTATTTTAGCCCAAAATATAGAGCCAGTAGAACGTTCATCAATTGCATCAAGTATTTCTGATTCAGGTATGAAAATGATTAATCCTAAATTGATAGAACTCCAGGAGAAGCAACGCAGAAGATCAAAAACCACAGATACAAGTGGCCAAATGGATCTTTTTATTGGTGATATCCACCATCGTCCAATAGTTGTACTTTCTTTCATTGCAGTAATGTTAATTGGAGGAATAGGGATATCTTTGTTCTCATCTCAACTTACATCAATTGCATTAGTATTGATTGGCGTTCAATCTATGATTTTGATTAGTATTTCGCGATCTAGGGCTAAAACTCACCATCTAAACCTTCCAGATTTTCTTGGTGTTGAAACCCCTATTGCGTTAACTATGGTCGGATTATCATTAATCGCTGGCTTGGGGTCTAATGGCGTTGCAGCAAGTTTGAATTTTCAAACACCTTTGATGATTGTTGGTGTAATGAATTCACTTCTTGCAGTCATGTCTTTGTTTGGGCGTTCTGATATTGCTAAACGTCTGCCTAGTATTTTGGAAATGTTCATTGTAACTTTGTTGATTTCTAGATTATTGGGAATACCATTGAATTCGACACCTATGCTACTACAAGTAAATCCATTTGCTGATGGAAGTAGTTTAATTGGGTGGGTTCTAGTTTGGTTAATTCTTGAATTCTTATTACTATCTTCTGCAATGGTTTGGGATTGGATTGAAGGCCGTCGAAGGTCATTGAAATTACCAGATCATAGGAGTGCATCTGGAAGAGCCACATGGGCTGCTATGGTTACCATGCTTTCTTTTGGACCAGCTGGATTGTTGGCTAGTTTCATTGGTTTACGTAGAGGACTTCAATGGACTCAGCCGGCAGCAGTAACTGGAACGATTCTGTCACTTTCAGCAGCATTATTTGCATTCACTGCATGGGTTCCTGATTTCAGTGAATATTATCATTGGGTAATCATTACAATTGGTATTATTTGCCTCTTTGGATTAGTTTGGAGCCATAGTGAAAGCAAGAAAATTTGGACTTCTACATTTACTATAAATGCCCACATATTACTTGTTTTAGGAGTAATTATTGCTCCATTCCCTCCCGTGACTCTTCTAGCAATATTATTACTTCTCTCTACTTGTACTTGGGTAGTTGGCATCCTTCAATTACGAAAAGGAATGCGATTCTGGGGGGCCAGTGATTTGGTGTTTGCAGGTATGGCCGGCATCCTAACTATGGGAAGTGATTTGTTAGATCCAACTACTGCGTTTGTGGCATTAGTGGCTCTTGCAATAGAATTGGGAATTGTGGTTTGGTTGGCTCAGAAACACCAAGAAGCCATGTTATCTTCCGAATGAACTTCTTTCAAATCTTGTAACGGATAGGTTGATGATGGCATCATGGGAGTAAGGACTGATGCCCGGTTCATGGATGGCGGACACCTCTGAAGAGGAAGAGCACCCTACTGTTCCCTTAGGTATTAATGAAATGACAATTCCTAGAATTGCATTAGTTATGTCAGTAGTCACATTATCTGCACTTTTGGTCATGACATCAATAGTCGGTTGGTCTGTCTACACATTTTTGAATGATTTCGAAGATTCATTGGATTCTGGCGACCCTGCAGTTCTTCTGGTAGACGGACGATGGAGTTGGGAGGCACATTTGTTGTTTGATACCTGTTCTCCTTTAGCCGATGGATGGTTAATGCCTGAGAATTTAAGTGCTCAAGATGATGTATTTTTCTATCCAGGTGATTTAACTTGTGATTGGTCTCATCAAGGTTCAGGGGATCATGCGGTAGTAGTATTATACAATAGAGGCCAGAATAATATCGACCTAATGTTAAGTTTAGATTCTTCATCGGTGGTTTTCTCTGAAAGCGGAGAATCTACTTTGCTTCTTTCAGGTTTTGGGGCTAATTCTACATTTTTTGCACCATTAGATTTGTTGGAGGATGTCGATGAGGAGACAGTTATGCTGAATGCTTCTCACGTTACTGTGATGGATGCTGTTGTCTCTTTAGAGATTAATATCATGCGTGATAGCAATCAAGAGCCAGTTCATAGCGATGAAGGAGAATCAATGCAAGTTCATTATCGAGTCTGGAATGCAGATAATGAATCACTTCTTGATGAAGGTGATTTGCCAGTCAATGCTGGTGATGATTCAAGATATATTGATGGTTTTGGATGGTCTGCTTTAGGACTTGATATTGGCCAAGATAGAGGATTACTTTCCCCAGGATCAAGTCATGTTACATTATTGCCCCCCGCTATCGCTTATGGCGGCAACGAAGGTCACTTTTTGCAGGATTCTTGGCTTAGATTTGAACTAGAAATAACCAGTCTTACTGCTATATAATCAACCCGAAACCCCCATACCTCAATACTTGTAGAGAGTACCATGAGCGACTCCCATCGAGCCTTGGAATGTGATGGTCGTGCTCAGTCTTGGGCGACACGAAAAACTGCAGCTAAATCCCAGAGAAAGGGTGAACCTGAAGTACATATGACGGATTTAATGCGCCGCCTTTCTACTCCATGGTCTATTGCAACAGAGAGGGCCGCACGAATTGTTGATGCAAATCTTCCTCCAGGATTAATTCTTGATCCAGCAGTAGGTTCTGGTATCCATTTAGCATCAATTTGCCTTGCAACAAATAGAGTAGGCCTAGGAATTGAACTCGATGAAGAGGCAGCTCGATTTTCAGCAGCGAATATGAACCGTTTACTTCTCAAAGGAAAAGATCCAGGTCGAATTGCTCATCGAATTTTAATCGGTGATGGTGTTGATGCATCTGGCGCATTATCTTGCCTCCATACGTCATTGAAATCAGGAGGTGTAGCAGCAACTCCTCCTATTGCCATGCTTCATGTCGACCCTGCACGTCCATTAGATGCACAAAATCATACATTAGACGAAATGGCGCCCCCCTTGCGTCCTTTATTGGAAGCATGGCTACCACATATGGAAACTGATGATAGGGGTCCTGCTTTACTTCTCGATCTTTCTCCTAGATTATCAAAAAAGCAACGAGCTGAAGTTGACAATATTTTAGATGAGTTAACTCCAGATGTTAACAGAACATGGGAATGGCTTTCTCAAGGAGGAGGAAGGATAGATCGCCTTTCAGTATGGGTTGGACCTTTAGCATCAGAAGATAATTTCAGGTCTATTCGTATGGGTCCTTCGTCAGTAGAATCTATGGTATCATCAACCGAACAATCTCTCTTTATTTCTGAGAAGAAAACTATGCCTCCTAGTTTTGATGATTGGATTGTAGTAGTTGATCCATCTATTGTTGAATCTCGATTACATGTTGATTGGTTAAGTACTCATCTCAATGATACATATAATCCCATTTGGCAACGCGCGAATTTACGTCGTCCGGTCTTAGTAAGCAAATCACCCCCTCCTTCAACTTTGATTTCTGATCCATTTGTTGTCGCAGTAGGTAGAGTAGTAGCACACCGATTAAGCGCCCCAAATATGGAGAATGCCCCAACGGTTGCCCGGGCCGCAGAACGTGCAGGAATCGGACATCTAGTTCTTCGATGTGAAGTAGACCCTGAACTCCATCCAAAAATTCAGAAGCGTTTGAATAAAGCTCTCAAAGGTGTTGAAGGTTCTCGAGGATTTGTTATTGATATTCCAGTCAGTAGTCGTGATGGTGGGTGGCACGTAAATTTCGTTACTTGCTCTGAGAATTGAGTCGAAATGAAACCTTGTGACTATCGTTCCTTTGAAATAGGGGATTCAAGTCGGGAGCCTGCCTATATGGCCACTGGGCGACCAGTGAACACGGGGGAACCGTAAAATGAGTACAGACAAAGATCTTGGAGACGACTTCCTGTATATTCTGCGAATTGCAGATGCAGACATCGATGGTATGCGCCCCATCGGAATGGGAATGACCAGCGTGAAGGGCATAGGTCAACGTACTGCACGTCGACTATGTCAATTAGCGCAAATCGACCCGTCTAAATTAGGGGGTCATTTGTCTGATGACGAACAAGAACGTCTCCGTTCTGTAATTGATTCATATCCTACCTTTGTACCACATTGGTTGTTAAATCGACAGCGCGATTTAGAAACCAATGAAGATGCACACCTTTTCTCTCAAGAGGTTAAGATGACAAGAGATGATGACATTGCTCGTCTTGCTGAGATGAAGACATATCGTGGATTGCGCCATAGAACTGGCCACAAGGTCAGAGGACAGAGATTGCGAAGCAACGGTCGTTCAGGTCTAAC
>DAQW01000114.1 GCA_002503045.1 Euryarchaeota archaeon UBA39
TGGAATACTTAACTGAAAGAACAGATAAACTGTTTCCATCAATTCCTGTGGTTGAAATCAAAGAATTTCCAGGCGTCGCCCAGAATCCAGATTGGACTGGAGGTTGTTGAACTGTGACAATAGATGAAGAATTGTTGTATGATAAGATATCAGCAGGTGTTTGGCTAGAAATAATTTCTCCAGGAGTAGTAAACCAAAACGGTTGGTCTTCAACCCAAGTAACTACATCACGATCTCGCCGGACATTCAAATCATCCATCTCAGCGATCCAAGACATAATCACAATTCCATTTTCTTGGGAAGCGGTTTCAATGGATTCGATGCTAGCTACATTCTTCTCAAGTGACCCAGCATTAACTTCAAAGGAAAACAAATTGGAGAAATTATCTGCAAAGTCTGTATTATCCACTGCATGAATACCAGATGCTGTTAGAGAATTCGCCAATTCTTCAGAGTTAGAATGTTGAGATGAATCAGTAGGTAATCCAAACGTAAGTGTATTGTTCCCCCATCGTGAAGCAGAAATCAAACCATTGACATAAGATATACATGCATCAACACTCTTTTGATCGTCCAAAATACTCACATCAGGCATTCCATGACATCCAAATTCATCGCCCAATGCTAGTCTTTCAGGACCTGCTAAACGAGTAAGCCAGCCATCATCATCATGAGGATAATCAGATAATTCTGCATTTATATGCGGCAATGAAAGAATCAAAGCAACTGCAATTAAGACAAGATTCCATCGACCCATGATGCTCCGAAAAATCGGTAATTCATGGACTCTCTGCTAATTCAACGAGTAATCATCAAGAACAAGTGATAAGAGAGTAAAGTCATGGGAACTAGTGCTGTTGACGCTTTAGGTGCTGTTTCAGGCATTCAAGGTGAAGCGAAACCACTAGCATCTACACCCATTTACTCGTTACTTCTGAAGATTGGACCTGTTATTTTCCGTTCGATATTTAAAATTCGTACAAGAGGGGTTGAACGAATCCCAAAAAAAGGACCTGTTATTCTTGCTGGAAATCATTTAGCGCATGTTGATCCAATCTTATTGATAGTTGGTTCAAGAAGAACGGTTAGATTTCTGTCAAAAAAGGAACATTATGACCAAGCTTTCACAAAATTTGTCATGAATACTACTGGCCAAATTGAAACTGACAGAGAAACAGGAGGAAAGGATGCTTTAATTCAAGCAACTGAAGTTTTACGAACGGGACAAGCAATGGGAATCTTTCCTGAAGGCACCCGATCAAGGAGGACAGAAGCACCATTTATGCAGAAAGGAAAAACAGGAGTTGCACGACTTGCAGTTACATTCCCAGACGTACCAATTCATCCTGTAGCAATATTGGATACTCATAAAATGCTTAAACCCGGTTCTAAGATGTTTAGAATAACTACTCCACTAACTATGTCTGTTGGCGAAGGAGTAACATGGAGAGAATGGATACACCACCCACAAGGTGGATCTTTATCAGAATCAGAGTTACAAGAAATTGTAGACTCAGATAAAGAAGTACGCGATCAACAAATGGCAACACTTTATCGAAGATTTACTGATCAAATAATGGGTAGTCTATCCGCACTTGGAGCACCATGAATTCATCCGCATCTTTCAAAGGCCTACCCTTCACAGCAAATACCCGGTCACATGGAAGAGTACCAACAACTGATGCGACGTATCCTACTAGAGGGTATTGAAAGAGAAGACCGAACAGGCACTGGGACTCTTTCTGTTTTTGGACACCAAATGCGCTTTGACCTTCGAAGAAAATTTCCTGCAGTTACCACAAAAAAAGTACATTGGCCATCCGTTATTCATGAACTATTATGGTTCATTAGTGGAGATACAAATGTAAAATATCTTCAAGAGAATAAAGTAAGAATCTGGAATGAATGGGCTGACGAAAACGGAGATTTAGGACCCGTTTATGGAAAACAATGGAGGAAATGGGAAGCTAATGACGGAAGAATCATTGATCAATTGCAAAATGCTATTGAGATGATTAAAACAAATCCAGGAAGTAGGAGAATTATTGTCAGTGCTTGGAATGTTGGTGAACTTGACGAGATGGCCCTAATGCCTTGCCACGCCTTTTTCCAGTTCTATGTCGCTAATGGAGAATTATCACTTCATTTGTATCAAAGGTCTGCAGATGTATTCTTAGGCGTGCCCTTCAATATCTCATCTTATTCACTATTATGTTGCATGATTGCACAAGTTACTGGCCTAAAACCAGGAGATTTCGTACACACTATTGGCGATGCCCACCTTTACCTAAATCATCTAGATCAAGCAAGAGAACAAATTTCTCGAACTCCATTGGAATGGCCTACACTTCTTCTTAATCCTGAATGTAAAAATATAGATAATTTCACATTTGAAGATATTTCAATCCAGGATTACAATCATCATCCACATATTAAGGCCCCAATTAGTGTCTAATACTGCTATATCAGCACAGCGTTATTCAACCATTGATTCCTAACAGGTTCATGCGAACATGTCTTATCGCTGCTGTAAGTGAAAATGGGTTCATTGGAGTTAATGGTGATCTCCCTTGGAGAATAAAAAGTGACATGATTCGATTCAAACAACTTAGTATAGGCAATGGAGGAGAAACAAATGCTGTGATTATGGGCAGAAAAACTTGGGATTCATTGCCTGATGC
>DAQW01000085.1 GCA_002503045.1 Euryarchaeota archaeon UBA39
TATTGCTCTCACAACCCGTACGCGTCGAAGGCTAGAGGGTACATTACCCCCCCTACACCCTGATACGCCGCAGGCCCATCCTACCTTCATCCACTCACCGTTCCAGGCGTAGTGGACTATCCGGCTTTGTTCTCAGTTTCCCGAGGTTATTCCGAACAGTAGGGCAGGTTACCCACGTGTTACTGAGCGGTACGCCGAGCTAATGCTCAGACTCGCATGTCTTAATCGAACTCCAATAGCGGTCGCCTCCGGCAGGATCAACCGGATTTCGTGCGAAATCTCGCGATCCTTCAGGAGTTTTGTTATTGTCGCTTGCTGGTTCTTAATTGTCAAAATTGACGAGGTTACATTTCTTGCACACTTGCATTAGCAAGTTGTAACCTTGATCTTCCTACTAAACCACAAGCCGCGCTTGTGGCCGCACCTCTTCGGCCCGTTTTGCCAGATGGGGATCTTCATCGTCCTAAGACTCAGAACCCAACGCCAGGCTAACGTAGCATCTGTGCGACATGCCCCCCATATATCAACGTTGAGACCCAAGGGAATCACTCAAACAAATGACTGAAAGGAAATTTCACTCAAAAACGAGCTTATTCTGCACCGAAGAATTCTCTCAAAACAGGATGCATTTCCATGGCTTGTTCCTTCTGTATCTGTTCATATGTTCTTAGAATGATACCTACGGCTAACAGGAGTCCAGTTCCAGTAGCATTTCCGACCGTACCTAGGAGATCTGCCCCTGCTGCCAATAATCCTACGAAAGCACCTGAAAACAGAGTAACGTGAGGAATATATCGCTCCAAAATTTGCTCAAGAACTCGTGGGTTCTTCCTGAATCCTGGTATTTGCATCCCAGTTCTCTCAATCTGCTTAGCTACATCCTTAGCACTCATATTTGTCGTCTCAATCCAAAACTTCGCGAATACCATTGAACCAACGGTCATCACAATGACATACGCAACAATATGAATCATAATTTGCCATAACTCATGACCGTAAGCATCACCTGTTTGATTCAGTAATGGTAGCAACCAATCTTGAACACCACCAACCATGGAAATATACCATGCTAAACCATCTTGCGGTGCAGTAGCCCCTGCATCATAAGCACCAAGATATTTAGCAATGCTAAAACTACCTTCTCTACCAAGTATCGGAACAGTCGATAGAACAGGGTGACTCCAGAATAGTAGGGTAAACATATTGACGTTCGCAAGTAACGCTGCCATCAAAATTACAGGAATGTTAGATGCGTAAACCAAACGAATTGGATATTGACCTTTATGGCCTCTCATCTTATGATTTGTCAATGGTAATTCCAGTTTAGATGATTCAGCATAAGCGACTACTAAGAATACAATAATAGAAGATACAAGGGCAGCAATTGGATTTGCATGATTCAATAACATCGTTTCGAACATACCTCCGGCTCCTCCTTGCGAAACCATCTCTGAATTTGTAGCAGTTCTCAAGGTGTAGAAAATCATTGGAAGAGTACCAGATGGAGGATTTTCAAGACTCATGGGGACTTCGGAAACTGTAGGAAGAGGAGATAGAGTACCTACAAAGGTAGACTGAGCAACACCTGCTGCAATGAAAAGTGAGATTCCAGAACCGATACCCCATTTGCTAACTAATTCATCAAGAAGGAATACAAGATATGAACCGAGGAACAATTGGACTACAATTAGTGCTTGAGCCCAACCTTGACCATATTGTAGAATAATGTCCTGATGAGGATCTAAGAAACCATACACCTGAGGAATTGATTCAATTGGAATCATAAACAAAACCAAGAGTTTCTGAACACCTTGGTACAGTTGCTTGTCATCTGAATCCTGTAAATCAAGATTAATGATTTTGGCTCCAGCAAACAACTGCATAATAATCGAAGCAGTAACAATTGGACCAATACCAAGATGCATTATTGAACCGGAAGCGCCAGCCATAATTGCTCTAAATGATGAGAAAATATCTAATGTGGATTCTGCTAAACCATAGACCATGACATTTGTCATCATGAAATATACAATCAAAACAAGAGTCGTTGTCCACAGTTTAGACATGAAACGAACGTGCCCATCTGGCTTCTGAATTGAAGGATAAACATCGACTAAACGTTTCAACCCATATAGGCGGCTAGATTCATCCCCAGTGTATATTAGACAAGTAATTGAAGCAGCTGTACCCGCACCAAGAATCATAATTCCAACCAATAAGTATCCTACATTTTCGGAATTCTCGAAACTGAAATAGACCAAACCAATTACATATGCCAACCAAATATACATCTTCGTATATTTAAGAAATGAATTTTCTTTCATCTGATCAGGGAGATCGAAACGAAGACCCCAGATGATGAAGAACGCATAAGGAACTGATGCCATCAAAAGCCATCCAGCTTCTGCTTGTGCAGCAGTATCTGAACCAAACAACGCATCTGAACGCCAATAAATCAAGCCACCCCAATAGATGAGGGCCATTGTAATAGCTCCAAGCGCATTTACTCGCCTAACAGCCATTCGATTCACTCTCCTTCATTTCCTTACTAAATCAGGAATGGTTATTCCTCTTCCCATTCGCCCCAGTCTTCACCTTCAGAAATTGTTACTGAACCACCAGCGGCTTCAATCTTCTCAATAGCTCTAGATGATGCATGCTCAACAGTAACATGAATTGCTCGTTGAACCCTTCCAGAACCTAGAAGTTTGTCAATTCCCTTAGATGTCAAATTAATGGTATCTTCTTTGCCCAACATCTGGTCAATTTCTGATACATTGATACTATTATGGACAGTTCTTAGACTTGGATCTCGGTTGAAACCATGCATTCCCCAATGATCGGGCATGTACTTCAGACGGGTCAGGAGACGATGTTTGTTCATTCCAGCATTTCCTCGACCGCCACGCTTTCCTGCACCGCGACCTGCCTTCTTGCCTCTACCATGATAGCGGCTACGTCCTCTAAATCGGTTGGTTCTTGATGGCATATTTTCACCTCACATCATCCTTGCAGCGAGGTCTTCTATGGCCTCACCACGATTGCCTAAAGCTCCTCCAACGGAGAAAGCTCTCTTGATTCC
>DAQW01000078.1:0-1192 GCA_002503045.1 Euryarchaeota archaeon UBA39
AATCCACCATTCGGAGAAGGACACACAATATCTGGATGAGTAGCCACCAAAGGAATATTTTGATGAAGAAGTGATGTGGCTTTACTCAACTTAGCATAAGTTAACTCAGTATCATATCCCAATACAACACAATCGACCTCTTCTTCTAAGCATTCAATTCCATTATCAAGTAACATTTCTTTCATTCCATTTGTTCCGAGACAGTATACTTTCATCCAATTTTGTTCCTTTAACCATCGAATACAATCGTGTGTTGAAAGTAATATATTTTCAACTTGAGCTTCAATCCCCATTAAATTCAAACTTTCAAAATATTCATCAACAGATTTACTAGAATTGTTTGATAAAAATATTGTTTTGATGTTTTTTTGTTTACAACGTTGAAGAAATTCCTTTGCTCCAGGAATTGGAATACCACCCAAATGTATAGTTCCATCTAAATCCAATAGGACAATTTCTATCCCATCTAAATGAGAATCCATCTTACTCCTCACAAGATAATATTACGAATTAACCATAGGGGACTATGCAATTTTTTCTGGGCTTCTTTAGATGCCAAAGCGTCAGTAAGAGCATCTTGTAATGCAGGACGTTTTGCAGCCTTTCTTACGAACATATTCATCAAACGTTTCCTTTTTACAATTTTTTGAATCTTGAATGAATTACTTAACTCAGGCCCAAGAGCCTCCCAAAGTTTGGACATATATTCATTCGCCATTTCTTCTGGAAACCCTTCAGAATGTTTAGACTGATCGAAAAGAGAAACAGCTAATTTAGCCGACAATAGAGCATTTCCAACACCTTCTCCACTAAATGGATCAACTAAACTAGCAGAATCACCTACACACATTGCTCCAGCCATAGCTGTACGCCGTGGCTGTAATTTTTGCTTCTTCCTAGGACTTCCAAAAGGTAGTTGCCACCCCTTTCCACTACCCTTTACCATAGTAGCATCAGCAAACCTTTCTTTGAATAACGGATGTTCATTGATTAGCTGGTGTTGTAGTTTCCGTAATGATTTCTTCACCCCAGTTTGTTTTCGTTGTTCTGAAATAACCATACCAATTCCTACGTTCACCATTCCCTTTTGAACGGGAAAAATCCACCAATATCCAGGAATTACGTCATCAACGAAATGTAATTCAATTGACCCTTCATCATCTCCCACATCCTTTACTCCAGTCCAATATTC
>DAQW01000078.1:1606-3525 GCA_002503045.1 Euryarchaeota archaeon UBA39
CCCGCTCCAATTACAAGAGGAGCAGAATGTGTAGACACCGAATCTCGCTCAATCACAACACCTGTAATGTGTGGTTTAGGCTCAGATTTATGCATTACTTCGACGACCTTTGTTCCTTGAACTACTTTCCCACCATTTTCGAGAACTAATTCAGTCGCTCTTTTGAACATCATATAATCAAATTGTATCCTAGGTAGTGCATATCCTGCTTCTTTTCGTTCAATATCTTCTTTAGGTAATGAAATTGTAACATTCTGCCCATTTGAACTACTAAACAACATCCCAGTAACTCGGAAATGAGGGGTTGCCTCGATCATTTCCTTCACACCCAATTCTTTGACGTGCCGGAGCGACTTTCCACCGACAGCATCTCCACAGATTTTATCTCTCGGCCACACATCTTTTTCGATTAGCAGTACTTTGTTTCCATTCATTGCAGCGTATGAAGCAGCAGCAGAACCACCGGGCCCCCCACCGACAATAATGACATCAAAATCCTCCCCTTCTTCAGGGGGGGCACCTGTGTCGATCGGTACAGTCCAGTCCACCGCCATAGTTGGTGATGATAACATTCAGGACTTGAACGATTCCTATAGCGGAAGGTTGAATCCACAAACTGTTCATTGGGATTTATGTCGGTAGTCAAGGTCGTTACCACACTTCCCATTTCTTGGAAAGAGTTTGAAGTCGGGGAATGGGCCTATGCTTTACTTTCTGGAAAAATTGCTGCTTGCATTCAAATTAACAAAATCAAATCAATGTATCCATGGGAAGGTACAATAAATTCAGAAGAAGAGTGGAAACTATCAATTACCACAAAATTAGACTTAATTAATGGTTTAATTAAATCAATTCAAGCCACACATCCTTATGAGGTTCCTCAGATAGTTTGGCATGCGGTTAATGCAGAGGAAAATTATAGTAATTGGATTAAGGATGTAACTTTAGATGAATGAACTAGATCTTTTAATGGCAACTTCCTTGGGTTTAGGCTTAGCTGCAGCAAGTGGTTTTAGAGTATTTATCCCCCCATTTATTTACGGTCTCTCTTTACGTTTCGAAATGCTTCCAATTCCAATCCCCACAACTGGGATTAGTGAATGGATGGCATCTGATATTGGATTGATTATTTTAGGTGCAGCTATGATAATTGAAATATTAGGTTACTATATTCCATGGATAGATAATTTACTAGACACCATTGCTTCCCCTGCAGCAATTTTTGCTGGGATTATGATGATGTCATCAACATTATCAGATTCCAATCCAGCAATACAGTGGGGGGCATCAATAATTGCCGGCGGAGGAACATCAGGAACAATTCAAATTGGCACAGTCGCCACCCGGGCTATTTCTACAGCTACAACAGGTGGTTTGGGCAACCCCATCGTATCAACAATTGAAGCAGGAGCGTGTATTGTGTGCACCATCTTAGCAATTTTATTACCTATTATCGCACTCCTCTTCGTAATTATATTAGTGGGATACTCAGGAAAACAAGTGAAAAACAAAATCTTCTCAAACTCTTCAAAATCTGTTGATGTTAATTGATATACCCTGAGAAATCTCCCTCTACATGTCGTGGAATTGGGATTGGAAGACAGCAATCAACCGTCAAGTTGCAATAGATGAAGCAATGACTTCGTTAGTTGAATTATTACATGAATTAGAACAAGAATTAGGTGAACCCCCATGGTCACTTTCTAAGATTTTGACTGCCGCGATAGAAGCAGAATATGAAAAAGAATCACAACAGGAAAATAGAGAAGAATCACAAACACCTCTAATTCAAGATTATTATTTCGATATGATCTTAGCACTCCCCAATTCTTCACTTTGGCCTATGATTTACACTGGCCTTGCAAATATTTTGTGGACGAATACATGGGATATGAATAGTAAACTAGATCCAAAAGTGT
>DAQW01000029.1:0-814 GCA_002503045.1 Euryarchaeota archaeon UBA39
TTATGTTGATGCCTGTGGGATTATTACTTCATTTATTGTTGAATAGGAAATAATAATTCTCTTAAGCACACCTTCGTTGGATTGGTAAGGTCCCAATGCGTATTGAGCATGATTTGAAGTTAACTTTTGACGATGTACTAATCAGACCTAAGCGGAGTACATTGGTCTCTAGATCTGATGTTACATTGATTCGTGAATTTAAATTTAGACATTCGAATAAGACTTGGAAAGGCGTCCCGATTGTAGCAGCAAATATGGACACCACTGGAGTGTTTGGAGTGGCTAAAGTCCTCCAAAATCATAGTATGTTGACTTGCCTTCAGAAGTTCTATTCAACGAAGCAGTGTTCTGATGCCTGGAATGATGATGTAGATCCAAGTTTCGTTGCAGTAACATGTGGTTCAACAGAGAATAGTTTGGAGTTACTAAAGAAGAAGATGTCTACAAGCAAGGAATTGTCAATGATTTGCGTTGATGTTGCAAATGGTTACAGAGAGATCTTCTTGGATTATATCAAAGAAATTAGAATGAATTTCCCTAACTCGATAGTGATAGCAGGAAATGTAGCCACAAGAGAGATGACTGAGGCATTAATTCTAGCTGGAGCAGATGTTGTGAAGGTTGGAATAGGTCCTGGTTCAGTATGCACCACAAGGAAAGTGGCAGGTGTCGGCTATCCTCAGTTATCAGCTATTTCAGAATGCGCGGATGCAGCCCATGGACTTGGAGGACATGTCATGGCTGATGGCGGGTGTTCATCACCAGGAGATGTTGCCAAGGCATTTTCTGCTGGAGCAGATTTTGTAATGCTTGG
>DAQW01000029.1:1132-24064 GCA_002503045.1 Euryarchaeota archaeon UBA39
GGAGGAATGCTTGCTGGCCACGATGAATCTGGTGGAGAGTTAGTTAAAGGAGCAAATGGTAAAATGTACAAGTCATTCTATGGTATGTCTTCTGCAAAGGCGATGCAAGAGTACTATGGTGAGGTTGCGAAACATCGTGCTCCAGAGGGTAAGGAGGTAAGAGTCCCATATCGAGGTGCTTTGGAAGAGACAGTACAGGCAATCTTGGGAGGAGTAAGGTCTGCTTGTTCATATGTTGGAGCAAGACGGATTAAGGATTTACCAAAATGCACAACTTTCATCCGAGTTACTCAAACAACGAATGAAGTATACCAAAGGTTCAATGTTGAAGAGTAATCTTTCTATCTAGATAATTAGAGTAGTGAAAACTCTCCAACTAAACTATCTACTGCTCTTCTAGGACCTAGAATTCCTACAACAGTCAATGTGCCAGGTGGGATTTCTGTGTGCCCGGCATCCTTTACTAGATATGCAACTAGTCCAGAATCGACAGCATCTCCATAGAGTCGTTTTAGTGTATCTTCATCCGGAACTTTGAGCGCAATTTTTCTTGCTCCTTCATTCCTCCATCTAGCCAATAAATCTGCTTCATTTCGTTTTGCCTTTAGTGCTACTTCAACAGCGGCATGACCAGTTTGTGCAACTATTTTTCCTGAACTTAATTTCAAATCTGATCGAACAACAAGAACCATTGTCGATGATGAATCATTCGACTCTTGACTCATTGGGAGTACCTCTGATATTCAATCCAGTCGGAGATAATGATTGAGTAAGAATTCTGTGCATAGAAGAACCTAGAGTGATTGCAATCACCATATTTCCAGCTGCATGAAGTAAGTCAAATGGCAACCCAGTGATGAGATATGTAATGAAAATACTTGGGTTTGGATCTGCAATCAAAACTGAGAGTGAGACTATAAAATCAAAGACAAATGCAGCAATAAATCCAGCAATCATTAGTCGTCCAATCATCACTTTTTCTTCGTTAATTAGTTGATTCGAAGCGATTGCTCCACCTATCGCAATCACTGACCAACCCACGGCTTGGAATAATGTCCAAAGTCCAGTTCCAAGGAAAATATTTGATAAAATTGTAATAAGAATTGCAATACCTATTCCTCTTCTAATTCCATATGTTGCACCCACAAGTACTAGTCCAATTGTGACTGGTTGAACGTTCGGAATCGGGCCAAGAATTACTCGGCCTAGTGATAATGCTGCTACAATCCCAAAACACCAAAGGACTGTTTTTTGTGTTCTGTTCTCTGGTTCTCCTCCAAAAATAGCAAATAAGGCAGAACACACCAATATTATCTCGATAAAAAGAACACTCTCTGGGGACAAACCGAGCGCGTGTAGACCGAGCATATCTTCACCTGAACCGGGAACGGCCTTAAGCGATTGCGATTGAGATTAGTATTTTTTTATCAATAATCTGCTGACGATGTTAACATCCAACTGATATTCGTATTATTGGTAATCATCATACTAGATGCACCAACTAATGCCATTTCTCCATTTTCATAGAATCCCCACCAGGTGGAATAGTCGGAAGCACCTGAAACACCATCAATTGTATGGATGTAGGCTCCCATGCCAACATAATATGTTACGTCAATAGAGAAATTTTCTCTGAGTTGCAGTGCTTCCATTACTCGATATGCAGAAGTGTTGTTGGAAACCATTACTGGTTCAAAGGTGATGGAACCGTTTGTTAATCTCTCTTCGAGATTTGCAGTTTCATTCCCTCTCTCCCCAAAATCTAGTGTTACAACCACACTCAAATCACCGACTTCATCTTCTTCCAAAGGCGTAGCTTCTCTAACGCATCCTGCAAATGCAGATGATGCAAAAATCAAAATCGTAAATAAAATGCTCATGGATTTATTCATCATGGAGTTTCTGGGCAGAAAAACAAGTTAATTTAATTTCCAGTAAGTTTCTGTCTAAGAATTGCAGATACTGCTTTTCCGTCAGCGCCATTCCCTAATCGACCGAGAATCACTCCCATGAGTGGCCCCATTGCCCCCATTCCTCTTTCTGCAATAAAATCAGCACGTTCTGCTAGAATTTCGTCAACTATGGCTTCAATACTTGATGCATCTGCGGGTTTGAAACCATCTTCTTCTGCAGTAGCATTGAACCAATTTACCATTGTTTCTTTATCTGTGGGCCAAACACCCTGCTGCAATGCTTTAGATGATAGAGGAATCAATCCCTCTCTAGTCATACCTCCTTGTTCTCTAGAAGATAGTGCTAGACACAATAGTGCATATGGGACATCATAGGGGTCAACCTTAGCCTGATCTGCAATTTCACTAACTGTTCTATCTAGAAGAAGACTAGCCCATGATTTAGCAGAAACCCCATCTGGCAATGGACTATTATCATTGAATGGATCGTGAATTAAATCATCTAATTCAGCACCTAGAAGTGCTTCAATCTGGTTTTCTGAAAGCCCTAGAGGTTGAAGTTTAGTTAACCGTTCTTCAGAAGTTGGAGGCATATTTGCTAGAATTCGTTCCCAATCTTCGTCATGGAATATTCGAACGGGTACATCGGTTTCAGGATACATCCTAGCACTTCCAGGCAATGGGCGCATCGCTGTGGTCGTCCCATCTTCAGGTGCACCTTTTCGAATGACAACATTTCTTACTTCCTGAGTAATTCTATGATAGGCCAATTTTGCTCTTTTGTGAACTGCCTCTAAAGCAAGTTCTGCTTGCCATTTTGGAGCAAGACAAAGCACAAAACAATCTCCAAGAATTTCTTTACAAGCATCTGTTTCTTCTTGAGAAATTCCGTATGCTGGAAGTTCACCTGAATGAAAAATCCCCTTGACCCCAGCAAGTTTAGCAGCACTAGCTAATTCACGACCCAAACGAGGGAGTTGAGCACCTTCCTTGTCGACCTTTTTGGAACCGAGCTTCCCTGCTAATCCCGGTAACGACAACCCCAAGGCTCGAGCATCATCGAATTTTTCTGATGATAGAATACTTTTGACCATCTTAGAATCATTTTCACTGAACAAATTAGTAACATTGTGTAATTCCAGTGGCATCAAATGATTGACTTTTTCAGCCACTTGAGATTCTATTTTAGGGTCATCCATATCTCGATGTGAAGGCAATAAAGGAAGATTTTGAGCTTCACGTAATTCATTAGCTAAGCGATAGAAATGGAGTTGTCGACCCATTTCTAATCGAATGATTCTAGGTACCCAGTCCAAATCTTGTGTTCCTTTGATTTCTACTCGATCACCACAAGCAATTGAAACATTCAGGTCTTGACGAATAGTTCCAAGTCCCCTTCGGACTGAACGAGTAGATCTTAGCAGAGAACCTATGGTTCGTGCTGTTTCCATTGCATGATCAGGGTCGATAATATCTGGAGATGTTGCAATTTCGACCAGTGGGATACCTAATCGATCTAAGATGTAGACTACTTGCTCTCCATTCCCAGTAGAACGAGTTTCCAATTTGCGTGCAGAATCTTCTTCCAGTAGAAGCACATCTACTCCCACATCTCCTCTCTCGGTTTTGATTTTACCAGATGTACCTATCAAAGTAGTTCTTTGAAAGCCGGATGTATTGGAACCATCCACTACTTGTTTTCGCATTGTTTGTAAAACATCTACTGGATGCATTTCCAATAAAGTCGCTATAGTCATTGCAATATCTAATGCTTCATCATCTAAACCAGATGGAGGTGCATCATCCAATTCAATTAGTCCTGAATTGGGGCATTGGATGTAAACAAAAGACCTCTTTCTTCTTTGTTCAAAACGTGCTGCAACATCTATTATTCCGGATTCACCAGAAGTTGCATTCAATTTCCTTTCAACCCTATTCCAATTGGTAGGAACTGCTTCAATCCCCATCTCATAGAGCATGCTAGGTTGTCTAGAGTGGAGTTTTCCTGAGTTTAATTGTTGATGGATTTCTAATCCACACATGAATCCTAGAGCCTCGGGATCAAGAGAGTTTGAATCATCAACTGACCCAATCGGCTCGCCTCCCATACCTTTCCGAAGAGTAGGAGGGATATGAGCGCCCCGCTCAGAAAGTTCTCCATTGGCCCGGTCGAGACATCAATAATTGAGTGTCATTGCTCAGCCTTTGAATTGCATCATCAATTGCATTTATATCTTCAATTCCCATTGCCATACATCTGCTGTAAATATCATTTTGCATGGCATCTTTTCCAGTTTCATTTACAATATCATTAACAATTTTCAGCACGATTCTATTCATCTGTGCTGGTCCAAATGAGGAGCCAGTAGACATTTCTGCTTCAGAACCTACTCCTTCTTCTTCTCTCCAATGCCTGAAGATTGCGATTGCCATATCTGCATCGTCCACGATTACTTCATCTCGAAGATACATCCGAGCATGAGCTTCTGCAAGTCGGATTAGAGATTCCAATGCACGAGCACTTATTGGTATAGGTTGTTCATCTCTCCTTTCTGACATTGCCTCTGAATCCTTTCCATAACTATGTCTTGCTTTTTTGTAATAATCCAGAATCATTGACTTCGCTTCATCCGTCAAATTAGGAGAAAAATTTGTTTTAGCATATGCAATATATTTCCGAAGGAAGGGTACTGAGAGGTATTCTTTCCCATTTGTATTATTTTTGTAAATGACTTCTTCATCTTTGATTACAGGATTTTCAAAAGTATTTTCTTCAACTTTGGTTTCCGGAACTCCTTTCAATCTACTCGCCATGATATGTCTTGCAATACTAGCATCGTTTTCTTCATCAACCCTATCTTTCATCAACCAAATAATATCGAATCTAGTTGCTAGAGGAATTGGGAGTCCAGTTTGATTAAATGCATACATTAGATTTTGATTCGGCCCAACATCAAAAGTCCCCTTCTTTGGATTTGCTGCTGAAAGAACAGCACAACGTGCTCTTAATTGCGTAGTAATTCCTCCTTTGCTAACAGAAATTTGTTGTTGTTCCATAGCCTCGTGAAGAGATCCTTTGTCTTCATTACTAATTTTATCAATTTCGTCAATACATGCGATTCCTAAATCTGCTAGAGGTAAAACTCCTGCTTCTAGTGTGAATCTACCATCCCCAAAAGAGTCACGAATGGCAGCAGCAGTTAATCCAGCAGCGGAGATATTTCCTCCAGATGCAAATTTGGCCCTTGGAGCTAATTTTGACATGTAAGTAAGAAGTTGAGATTTTGCTACCCCTGGGTCCCCCATCAACAAAATATGAATATCACCTCGATTCCGAGTTCCATCTGCATTAATTCGAGATACTCCTCCAAATAGTTGCATCAATAGACTACGTTTTACAACCTTTAATTTGTCTGTAACATCGATGATTGAAGGAGCAATTGATTCTTGCATGATTGCCATTAAATCAGGTCGATTTGATACTTTTTGAATTTCCTTCTTCTCCTCTTCAGATGGTTGAATATCAGTAAAAGGTGTAGATTCTCTTACTGCGGAATGGAGGCTATAAACGATTTCAAACATGGCCGATTTTCGATTTCGATGATATCCTGCTTGAGTATATGGGATTACATTTGCAGTGACCCTTTCCCCTGGAAGAAAACGATTGCATTGGATTCCCTCAATCAATACCTTTCCTCTGCTTGGTTGCCCACTTCCCTTAACACGTTCGGGCAGTTCTTGAATTTCCAGATATTGGTTATTAATCCAAGAGCATCTATCACTATCTAAAGTAAATCGTGTAGAACCAGCACCCGATGCTGGTAATTCACAACCACTGCAAATCAATGGTTCTTTGAGTTCTAATTCATTTTCTTGCCTGACCATAGTATGACCATTACAAGAGTCACAACACCAATCTGCTTCGTATATTCTAGGACGAATTTCAGAAACTTTTGTGATTACTACATTTACACATCTAAGTCGATTAAGATCATCAGAACCAATATCTCGTAAGTCATATTCAACATCTGGAGGAAGATGTTCTAGAAGAATATCTGGCTCAATATTCAATCCATTTTCTTTACATCTTTGAGAAAGAGTTCTTTTCCCTAACGAGATTGTTCTTTTAGGTTGATTAAGAATTTTCTTAGCAAATTCTGGATCCCAAGATTGAATGTCATTAAATCGTAGTCTAAATTCGATTGAATTGTTTGTAAGAAGTTGAATTTCTTGTAATTTCACTTCTTGAAAGAAAGTCTCCCATCGTGAACCGAGATCTTCAATCTGGAGCGCCATTTTGTTCACCAAGGACCTTGACGTGAGAATCGACCGTCTATGAATCAAGCGGCTGATGTGCTTTGAACCCCTTGTTTTCTAGTGGAAATCTCCTTCTTTGTCAGTCGGCCTTCTTCTGATTTTGAATACTTCTATTGGAGTTTTTTAACAGAGAAATTTAGGAACTGACAGTGTTTGGGTAAATCATGGATTGGACAAGAAGCGGAGAAGACTTGTTTGTTAGAATTGATCCCGACGAAGAAATTCATGCAACTTTACAGAAGCTTGCTGATGAAATAGGATTTGATGCAGCAGCTATAACCAGTGGTATTGGCAGAACGAGGGACAATTTGTATGGATACATGGATGAAGAAGGAGTTTACCAAAGAAGGCCATTACCACCTCCATCTGAACTGGTTAGTTTATCTGGAAATATTGCTCGAACAGAAGATGGTAAAGCGTTTACACATATCCATTGTTGTTGGTCAGATGATGACAACAATGTCCATGCAGGCCATATGTTTCAATCTACAGTTCATGTTGTAGCTGAAATTCATATTAGAGTAATGACAGAAGCAATCATGACTCGTTGTCCCCTAGTTGATTTAGAGTTATTAGGTCTACAGTTTTCATGATTTTAGAGATTGAATAGAAGTAGGAGATAATTCCATGTCGACGCCGACCATAAGCGAAATGATTCGGTTCATTTGTTCCGAATATCGAGTGAATTCAATCCCTGATTCATCACGTGCGTGGAATGGCCCTCAGATTATTTCTGATTTGAGTCGCCCATGTAAGCTCATTGTTACAGCAACAGACGCAAGTCTTGAGGTGATAGGAAAATCAGTAGAATTGGGGGCAGACATTCTCGTTTGTCATCATGGACTTACTTGGACTCATGGTAGTATTCCATTGCCTTTCTCTGACGAGATAGAATCGGCTAGAACGAAAGCGGCCCTTGAGAATAATCTTACAATCATTGGTTTACATTTACCAATGGATGCCCATCCTTCATTAGGAAATAATGCAGTACTTTGTAGAGCGATAGATGCTGAAGTCGAGGGTAATTGGTTTACTACAAAGGGTCACCCGAGCCCATTGTTTGATGATTTCATCGAATCAGTAGACAACACTTCTTGGCCAGAGATAATTGAATTAGAAGATGGAAGAAAATCAATGGAAATTGGAATCATTGGTCGAGTGAAACCTACTTCTAGACTCGATATTAAAACGAGATTGCAAGAATCAATTGGAATGGAACAAACATCCAATGAAATGATTCGATGTTTCCCTGAAGATAGAAACTTAGATTCGAATTTGGTAAATACAGTTGCAATTTGTACAGGTGCCGCAGGGGGAGAAATTGTTGAAGCCAAAAAATCAGGTGCAGATCTACTCATTAGTGGCGAAGGCCCTGCTCACTCCGCAATTCTAGCACATGAATCTGGGGTAGGTTTACTCCTTGGAGGACATCATGCCACAGAAACACTTGGACCGAGAGCATTATCCGAATGGTTGAAAGAGGAATCAAATCAAAATAATTGGGATTTAGAAGCTATTTTTGTTTCATCTCCCATCGGATTATAATTTGTATTTTCAATCCCAAGGCTGATGTGTTTAATGCTCAAGCCAGTGACATGGGCGAAGGACTCGATTATGCTAGTTCCGGAGTCGATATCGACTTAGAAGGGGACGCAGTCTCATCTCTTATCGGTGCATTGGGTAGATCTGTAAGGCCTTCTGGCACAGTTGGAGCCCCTGTAGATCTCCCTGGTGGTTTTGGTGGCCTTGTTGAATTTGGAGATAATTATCTTGCATTAGCTACAGATGGTGTCGGCTCTAAATTATCTATTGCTACACAGTTGAAGCAATGGTCTGGAGTAGGAATAGATTGTATGGCAATGAATGTCAATGATTTGTTATGTGTAGGCGCAGAACCTATTGCTTTTGTAGATTATATCGCAGTTCCAAAACCAGATCCAGAAACTCACGCTGCTATTGGAGCGAGTCTTGCAGAAGCATGTAAGCGAGCCAGAGTAACTCTTGCTGGAGGTGAAACCGCTAGCCTCCCAGGTATCGTTTCGGAGTTAGATTTGTCAGGTACCGCACTTGGTTGGTTATCCAAAGGAAGCGAAATTACTGGAGCAAATCTCAAAGAAGGAGACGTTCTAATTGGTCTTCCATCTTCTGGAGTTCATTCAAATGGTTATTCTTTGGTTCGAAAGGTGATGGAGGTATCTGGACATTCATGGGATGACCCCTGGCCATTATCCATAGATGAAGAACGAATAGAGAGATTCCAAGACGGACCGATTTCATTTGGAGAAGTATTTTTGAATCCGACAAGGATTTACGTTGATCCAGTAATTGATTTAATTCGCGAAGGTCCTTGTTCTTCAGACAATATTCATGCAATTTGTCATATCACAGGAGGAGGTTTGTCAAATCTTCTTCGACTTCATGACTCTTTAGGTTGGCACATTCATTCTCCTTTACCTATTTTATCTGAATTTGAATGGATTGAAAAAGCCGGTGAGATAGGTAGACGCGAGATGTTTAGAACATTCAATATGGGGTGTGGAATGATAATTGCAGTAGATGCAACTGTAGCCTCGGAAGTCTCAACATGGCTCCAGAATAAATTAGAAGGAACAGCAGTAATTGGAGAAGTTGTATCTAATGGGCACAAGGTTACTCATCATGAATCCGAAGTTATCTTTGAACACTATTGATTCTCTTCGGTTCAAATATACTGGAATATCATTCAAATTATGGTTCCATGTAATTTGTGTAGAACACCTACAGAAGAAAAGGAATTATCTGGAGGTGTATGTTATGTTTGTTCACCCTGGTGGCCTTCTGTTAAGTCAAAGGTAGAATTAACACCTGCTTGGCAAAATGATGCTGAACAGTGTGAACTTTCAGATGATACAATGACATGGATTGAAGAGAATAAAATTGAACCAGATGATGAAGGTTGGGCCCAAGTTCTCTCAAAAATTATGGATGAAGTAGAAGCATCAGAATTGCTTGATGAATGGAATGATTCAACAATTTCTATTATTCTAGAAGATATCAACAGAGTGATTTTACCCGAATTACCTTTGTTCCAACGAGGTATTTTTCGAATCCAAACTCCTCACCAACTTTCGACAGATCTTCGCTTCGGCAAGGTAATGGATACCGAGGTCCTCTACGATAATGGAATACTGCGTATAGATGGACATAAGATTGCATATGGTCCGGGAAATTTACTCATGCGTTTCCTTTTGGAAAATCGTACTGATGCTGGGGGTCGATTTTCTAGAGTGATGCAGCAACTACTCGGATTAAGTGCAAAAGATTTGACTCAAAGAGACAAATTGCCAGAGACTCCTTCTGATCGTAAATGGGAAGGAAGCTTTCGTTTAGCTGGATCCGTCCGTCCCTTTTTGTTGGGCTCAGAATTCAATTCATCTGATCCACCATTTGATTGGGAACCGGAAGGATTTGACCTTGTTGTACTAGATAATGAAAGAAACAGGCATAGAATGCCATTACCAAAATCAAGTAGGGCGATTGAAGCATTTACTGCTGTTTGGAATGGACGTGATGGATCACGTTTAGCTAGACATTTACGCGGTGTATCTTTTCGATGGGCATTAAATTCGGGTATTATTCAAAGTGATAGTATCGCTAATCCAACAGAACGTTCATTCCAACTTTTGAGGACTATTGTTGATAATATGCCACAAATTGAAGTCAATGGATTACAAATTTCAATCATTGGGACTTCAGGAGTTGAATGGAGAATAAGCGCAGGAATAGGCGTACATGGAGCCCCATACATCGTTCGCCCTGTTGGTAGAACACCTAATGGGACAGCAGTCCTTTTTCGAGAAGTATGTGTTTATGATGATGCAGAACAGCTTCCTATTGGCGATAGAATTGCAACAATGGCGCTTGGTTTGATGAATGATGAAGATACAGCAAGAAGAGTAGATACTGTTAGACAAGGAATTAACATGGTCACTAGGCATTTCTCTGAATCATTACATCAACCACGGGAAGTGCCATATCGATGAGCCTTCTCATAGATTCATGGAAGAGGAAAAGACGACATTGCTTCTCGAGGGGGCAACTCCTTCCATATTACCGATTCCTTCCGAAATTGACGAACATTTTGGTCGTGGCCCAGGTTCCAAAGGATTACGGGAAGTTTTCCATAATTCTGTAATGACTGGAAGTAGAACTAGATCAGTGTTACTTCTTCATCATATTCTATCGAATTCATATTTCCCCGAAGGGTCAATCCGAATTTTGGATGGTTTGGGTGCATCTGGTATTCGTGCAAGAAGGTGGTTGACAGAATTACCCAAGGAACAATCTCAGCGTTTAGATGTCCACGTATGCGATATGTTACCTGAATCGTTGGACTGGGTAAACAAGAATACTGAACGCTTCAATTTGGATAGTCAGATTACATTGATTCAGGGTGATCTACGTTCTAGAGTGCTTGAGGGTGGTTGGCATTGGATAGACGTTGATCCATATGGTTCCCCTATACAATTTTTAGATCCAGTAATTCAAGCACTTTCAAGGGATGCAATTCTAGAGGTTACAGCCACAGATACCGCCGCTCTTACTGGCTCTAGTAAAGGCCCAACAATGAGACGCTATGGGGCGTTTGTTCGTACAGATAAATGGGCCCATGATTCAGGGTTGCGCGTTTTAATGGCCAATATAGCTCGAATCGCAGCCCGTCATGATCGTTCAGTAAAGCCTCTGTTATCTGTTTGGGAATCACATCATCTTCGAGTTTCTGTAGCTGTAACTAAATCGAAACAAGGTGCAAGTTCTGTTGAGAAGAATATTGGTTGGCGTATCATCAACCCAACTTCCGAAGAACTTCAATCGAGTATTGATGCAGGTTTACATTCTCATGGATGTCCAGAAAGCAGTCAACCATTTTGCTTCTTGCCATTTCGTCATCCTGTAAATCACAAAGATCGCCGAGTATCAGGTCCTTTATGGACAGGACCTCTAGCATCAAATGAAGTACTTTCTTCGTTTAATTTAGAAGCAGCTGAAAGATTATGTTTGCCCGATTCCGAATCTCTTTCATCTTGGGGCTTCCCTAGTAATCAGCATGATTCCTTGATTGAACAATCTAGGCGTTCTCTTACTCGATCGATACTTCGTTTCTCAGAAGAGGCGAAGGTTGATCCATCATCTTCGTTGTTAATCGTTGACAGATTACATCCTCATATCCCTTTGCTTGGCCCACCATCCCCCTCAAAATTGGCCGAGGCTCTCACTGAATCAGGACATCCGTCTTGTGTCTCATCTTATCCAAATCCAGCAATATTAACTTCAGCACCATGGAATATAATCTACGATCTTGCATTAGAAGTTTCTACGGCTTCATTACAATCATGACTCTTCCACCCTGCTACCCACCAATGTAAGACATCTCAATTTTTGGAAGCACTATTGTTCCAGGTTTTGGGGTATTACTTCTGAGTTCAGAATATCGATCATCTCTGGTTTTCCAAATTTCTGTAATTAAATCTTGAATTCCATTATTCTTATTTTGCCCTCTAATTATTGATTT
Organism: Euryarchaeota archaeon UBA39; assembly: GCA_002503045.1. GTDB lineage: Archaea > Thermoplasmatota > Poseidoniia > Poseidoniales > Thalassarchaeaceae > MGIIb-N2. The sequence continues at coordinate 12,914 of DAQW01000029.1, forward strand.
CAAGTCAGTTCCCTTTGATGCAAAAAGACAGGTGAATAAACGCCCATCGGCCGAGATTCTAGCTCTAGTACAATCTCCACAGAATGGTTCAGATACAGACGAAATAAAACCAATTTCAAAACCATCCTTTCCATCAACTTTCCACCGTTGGGCAACCTCTCCTCTATGTGTCGAATCAATAGGAATCAATGTCATTGTTTTTTGCAGATGATTGAGAATTTCAGAACTTGGAACAACCTCATTGTATCTCCATCGATTGTGATTTCCTACATCCATGAATTCAATAAATCTGAGAGAAACAGGTAGGTGTTCAAATTGTTCGATGAGTCGATCAATGTCTTGTTCATTTATCCCTCTTCGAATAACACTGTTTATTCTTACTTGGCCAAGACCACAATCAATTGCTTCTTCTATTGAATTTAGAATGCATTGAATTTTCTTACCAGAGGTTTTGGTAATTTTTTCAAAAATAATTGGATCCAATGAATCTAGACTGAAAGTGACACGATCTAGGCCTGCATTTCGTAGTGATTCCCCACGTCCACCAAAAAGCAAACCATTTGTTGTCATAGCGATTTCAACAGGATGTTTTGAAAGCATTTGAATTAGACCTTCCAGTCCTCTTCGCAACAAAGGCTCTCCACCAGTAAGTCGTATTTTCTTCACACCAAGCGGAATCATTGATTCTACAACTGAATTTATTTCTTCAAATGTCAATAATTGATTTCTATGCATAAATTGATGTTTTGAATCGAAAATTTCGGCAGGCATACAATAATCACATCTCATATTACATCTGTCCGTTACTGAGATTCTCAAATCATGGAGTGGACGGCCATATTGGTCTAACACCCCTTGCATATCTATGGCAAGGGAGTAGACACTGCATCAATCATACTGCTCAATTATTTCATGTGGAGTGATTGAAGTAGTACCGAATCTTCGCATGCCTATGAACAAAGGTGTGGCCATAGCCGGTGGCGTTGTTACTGGGATATTTTTACTGTTGACAATATTGGGCAGTGTTATTGCTGGTTCAACCGTTGAAGACCTTGAGAATTTTGAAGATGATCCATCTCCATATTACACTCAGTCTGTGGACGGAGAAGTTACCTTTACTTTCATCGATGATGACCGTCAAGGAAGTATTGCCTTTGAAGTACTTCTAGATCTTGATTATGTGGATGAAGATAAAGATGGCATGATCGATAATTGTGATGGCTTTCAAGTCACCGTCACAGATGAAAATGGTATTGATGTGACAGAAAATGTTTCGAAGATGGATTGTTGGTATGATGAATTCTACGCAGAAGATCCAATGCATAAAGGAAAGGTCATTCACACCTATGTATGTGATACATACTTTTCAACAGATGATTGTAGAATCAATTCTAATTATACCGTTACAGTTACATTGAGAGACACCAACGAAACTAAGAATTTCGTTCTCTTCGATAATGACGCATATTCACTAGCAATGTTAACAGCTATTGGGGATGATATTGGTGCGGCACTTGGAGGAGGTGCACTTGCTACTTTGGGATGTTGTGGGCTTCCAATTGGTTTGATTATTCTGATTATTGGCCTAGCACTCCAAGGTCCCCAACAACCTTTCCAAGGTTATCATGTCGGATCACAAATGCCTATGGCTGGAACTATGCCTGCAAATCAAATGCCTATGGGTGGAGCAGTTCCTATGCAAGCCCCAGTGCAGAGTATGCAACCACCCTTGAGTAGTGATGCTACTGGTACTGACGTTCCTGATATGGCTGGTGCTTATGCCAATCAATTTTCTCAACCTCCCTCAGAGTAATTTCAAAAATAAAATGGTGAAATCATGATTCTAATCACTGACAAAGCCAAAGAAATGCTTCTTCAATTTCAACAGAAGGCCGATGATGATATCATTAGAGTTCTCAGAGTTGAGATTATTGGTAGAGGGGAGAAGGGATTTAGATATGATCTTAATTTAGTTGATCTCGAAGAAAAGGATGAATCCGATATCGTTTGTGAAGTAGACGAAATGACAGTTTTGATTGCTGAAAGGAGTGGCCAATACATGGATGGTGCAACTTTAGATTTCGTGGAGACACTGATGGGGGGAGGTTTTCAATTTGAGAATCCAAATCCCATGTGGGTTGATGATATCTCGGTTGCAGTTGCAGAAGTGATTCAAACCGATGTGAGTCCGATGGTTGCTTCTCATGGAGGTACGGTTGAGTTACTTGGCGTTGATGGAGATAAAGCAGTGATTGCTTTTGGTGGCGGCTGTCAAGGGTGTGGGATGGTAGATGTCACTCTAAAACAAGGTATTGAAGTTGCAATTAAGAACAAAGTTCCTTCGATTTCTTCGATAGTTGATGCTACTGATCATGAAGCTGGAACAAATCCATTTTACTAATTTCTATACCTTCTTTTTAGGCCCTTGAATGGGTTCTGAATTATTTTCAAAGCGATTAATAGCAATTAATGCAGAATTTCTCCCAGATAAAATCGCTCCTTCGACACTACCGTGCAACATATGATCTCCACATTCAATGGCATCTTCTCCATTTCGTGGTAAATTTGTGAGTCGTTCATTGGAGTTTGTAATGGGTAGAGCGTGAGTAATATGTTGAATCGCAAGAGTGTTCCAAGTTGAAATCGTTCCATCTCCGAACCAATCTCCTAGATCGTTTCTTACAGCCTGTTCTATTGCTTCTTCATCCAAATATCCCATCTCTACGGCTCTATCTCCTACGACAGTAGCAGTAACGAGACTTCTTCCAGAGGGAGCATATGATGGTTGAATATCAGAAGGAACAGCCAAATGTGAAACAATAGATCTTGAGTCAACCAAATTTCCATTGAGTAGTATATGTTTAGAACGTAAAGGTGATTTTGGCGCATCAAAATGAATTGTCCAAACATGTTTACCCTCTCCATCAGTTGGTTCAGAGAATGCCTTGATTACCAGATCAAATCGATGGGCTTCTCCTCGAAACCGTAGAGCTTTATCTTCAATTCGATTAATTTCAACCCCTAATCGGATATTATCATCTCCGATTTGATTCGCTATCGATAATGGAATGGAACCGATTCCATTTTTTGGTAATACCATTTTCCCTTTAGCCATCATTCTAAAGATAAATCGAAACAATCTTTCTGAAGTATTTAGTTCAGATTCAAGGAAAATACCTCCAAATAATGGTAAGAAAAATCGATTTATTGAATCCTCACTTAACTTTCTTTTCTGAAGAAATTCAAGAGTAGTTTCATCATTCCCATCAAAACATTGTTCTAATTTTCCTTTCATTATTGATCTTCTTAGTAAAGCGATTCTCAATAAATCCTTGAAAGAAAGAAATCCATTTAATGAACTCAACAAACCTCTTATTGGATTTCTCCATGGATCTGCCATTAATTTCATTCTTATTTTCCCATTTCTTGTGTCAACAACTCTTGCTCCTGATTTGAAAGGTTTGCATTCTAATGATTTGTAATTGATTATCTTGGAAGTTTCTGGATATGCGGTTTGTAAAACATGAAATCCATGATCTATCAGAAAACCATCGATTTCAGATGTTTTCATTCGACCCCCGACTTCTAATTCCTTATCGAAAACAGTTACATTGAATCCACGTTCTTTCAGAATTTTTGCACAATGTAGGCCAGCAATTCCTGCACCTACTACAGCTATTTTCACCGCATCGTTCTGGGGACCCATAACCATCATTCATTATTGCTAATTCCTAATCCTGTTCTAAATTCTTCTAGGTATGGCCCCATAGATTGTATCAACATTACTTCTGGATGAGTCCGAATGACCAAACCATCTAGATACATGAGTGCCCGAATAATCGGAAAAGCTTCTTCACCAAAATCTGCCTTTGCTTTCTCTACAGCTGTTTTTACAGTTTTCATCATTATTTGAGTCAAACTTTGTTCACCTACCGGTTTAGTTTCAAAATCATGGTAAATCTCACCCATTTTAGCATGATACCTTTCTAGTTTTACACCATCTAATTTTACATTGGACATTTCTAAGAGTGCATTAAATGCTTCAGTAAGTTCCTTTCTTGAGAGATGCTCAAAGAATTTGAATAGCGTTCTGTTAACGTGTTTAGGTGCATGGCAAATCGCTCCATTATCAATGAAAACAAATTTACCATCGTCATCAATAATACAATTTCCAGGATGAAGATCCCCATGAAATGTACCTAATCCAAAAAGAAATGCTCCATGAATTCGGAATAATTGTAGTAATGTATCCCATTCTAGATTACCTGCATCAATTCCTTCCTCAAGTGAACGACCAGCGATAAATTCTGAGACAAGCACATTTTCATTTGAGATATTCGGATAGTATTTTGGGAACCGAAGTAGAGGCATTGGGAAATTTTCTTTTATTTCATTTTGAATTTCTTCCAATTCTTTTGCTCCCGCGATTTCATTTCTAAGGTCTAATTCCCTTGTTGTATAATCAGCTACGTGATTCAACAAAGCAATTGGATTTCCAACCTTTCGCAATTTCGGAGAGAAAAACAGAAAGATTCGCAACCATCGACGCATTCTGTTTACATCTCGACGAAATTGTTTTTCATTTTGAGATTTGATGATTTTTATCACAACTTCATCTCCATTCGTCAATCTACCTCGATGTACTTGTCCAACCGAAGCAGCAGCAAGTGGATTTTCATCAATCCATTCGAAACATTCTCTGAATCCCTTTGGCCCCCTCAAATCAATATTTGCGAAAACATCTTCCGAAGGTATTGTAGCAGCATGTTGATACAAAGATTGTAATTGTTGACATTTTTTTACAGAAAGAATATCTGATCTAAGGGCAAAGATTTGTGCTAGTTTTACGGCCAACAACCCCTGTCGTTGAATCCAGTCCAAATCAGCCGGGCCTTTTTTCAGAATCTGCCGCATGAAACGTAGGAATGTTATCAGCCGCATCAGTATCGCCTTAGGTACTTAGGATATGAATCGATGTTCATGAGCGGAGTTACCACGGGAACTTCCAGGACCATATAATCAGGTCATTGAGGATGCATTGAATTGAGATTGCAAGAGCTCCGATAATCATCCATTTACCTTCAGGATGTCCATCTATGTGGGCCGAATATCCTAGAAGACCGAACATTACGTTCCCGATTGATACTAACAGGAGAATACCGATGACGAGTACAGGTGTCCAAGTTGCATCAGTACGGAGATGGAACCCAGTACTCTCTAGCCACAACATCGATGGAATTAGGAATATACCGAAGGCAATGAGTAATCTTCCACCGCCTCCTCCATCTGTTTCACCCCAAGGCCAACGTAAGTCAGCGATGGAAGCAGCATCCATCCTAAACAGGACCATCCACCAGAAGAGTAGGTATCCTACAGCTGCTACGAACATGAAGATGATACTGAAACGTTGGAGTGAGCCAGTTACACCACCCCATAGTGCTGTAGCATCATCCATTCGCGATACTCCATATGCATAGGCCACGAGAACAAGACCTCCAGCTATAGTGGTAAAGAGCCGGAGTGTATCGCGATTAACTTCCATGAGTTTCCCACACCTTGAGTTCCTATAATTTCAATCTAAGTTAAGCATTATTTTCTTTCATTATCAAATGATAATGCCACAAGTCATCAAGTTCACCACTTCCTTCTTCCCTACGTATTTCGACGGCTCCTTCTTCTGGATATCTTGACATCAATGCACCTTCGATAATTCCATCATCCAATTCCCATAAAGGCAACACTTCTCTATTCCCTGGGTCTGGTTTGTCATTCAAACCGACTCGAACATGAAAATTAGGTTCCAATTCATAACTGAGAACTCCCAGTCCAGCCGCTTCCCACAAATCCATCATTTCATTCAAGAACTCAATATGGTCCTCTATACTCCTCAGAGAAAATGCTAATTCTTCTCCGACTCTTCGTCCAACTTGTCGCATCATTTTCTCTAAATCAAATCCAAGAATGGTTAGACTTGCAAGACTATTTTCCGATAATTGTTTTCTTGCCGTGTTTACTTCTCTTCCCGCTTTCATCATAGCATCAGGATCGAAGGGTGTATCTTCTTCTGGAAGTGAAAGATCAACACCGAGAGCACTTCTTAACTTCTCAAGAAAAGATCCTTGTCCAATTTCAATCTTGAGAGGGTCTACAATTTGTTGCTCAGTAAATCGCTTTACTGCTTGTTCAAAAGGAATCGCTTCAGGCCAAATAGCATCGATTAAATTGGCTTGGGAAATTGCGAATTGTTTTGATACAACACATAGAGCAGCATCTTCTCTCCCTCTTCCAACTGGATTTGATTCAATATTGAGCATTTGTAGTACTTCTTGATCATCCAATAAAGCACCTTGAGATTCTACTTCATCAGAATGTCTGATTTCTACGGCTTCGTTAAAGTCATTGAAAAATCGAATTGTTCGCCGATGAAGTTTGGCCAGGACTTGGACCTTAATCCCTCTTTCAGCAGCAGAGTTTACTGCAGCAAGTGCTGGCCCTCTATGTAAGTGTAGAATCCCAAATTCACCAAGCATTAGGACTAGTCTATCTCCTGCTTCCTTTGCAAATTTTTCTATTCGTTTATGGATATGAAGCCGCTCTTTCAATACTGCAAAATTTGGCTCATTGTTGTCTGTTTTCTTAGCATCATCCATTGATTCCTTTGTCCAAGAATTGCCACTAATTACAGATTCATAACCTTCTTCGACTCGCCTCAATTGTTCTTTTCTCATTTCGATTAATCGTTCAATTGCATCATTCAATGGCGGAGATGAAAACTTCATTGGGCGATCTGCAGTAGTGGTAACTAGCCCAATTTCTTGCAACCGTGATAGTGAATTGTAAGCATCTAGGCGAGTAGTACCTAGTTCTGTAGCCAACTCTGAAGCTTTCATTTTTGGTTTTGATGATAGGATAATGACTGATTGAACTTCTCTTTCATTTAGTCCAGCATCGGCCAAAACTTGTTCCCAACTCATTTGAATTGTCCTCCGTCAGTAACTTCGCTCAAAGCACTCAGTATTTTTGCAACATGATTACGTGGTCTGAAAAGCCAATCATATACATGGTGAATAGTCCGATCCGGGCCAATAACAAATGATGATTTTGCTGGAAACTGCCCTAAATGCATAGGTACGCCAAATTGTTTTGCAACCTTACGGGTCGGGTCTCCTAGAACAGGATATGGTAATTCTAATGATTCTTTGAATTCGACATGGTCATTTTTTGGATCTTGGCTAATTCCAATTATTTCACATCCAACTGATTTGAATAACTCATATTGTTCTTTGAAATTCAGACAACCTCGTTTGCAGGTAGGCGCACCATTAACAGAATAAAAAAATACCACTTTCCAAGATCCATCAAAATCACTGAGACTAATGTTCTCCCCAGTTGTAGCCTCTAGGGTAAAATCAGGAGCAATTTCTCCGATTAATGACCTAGTAGTTTTCACCATATCTGCCTCCCTAACTATGTTCCACTTAATCTATTGCTCCATACCATAAAATTATCATATTTTTTCAAAATTAACAATTCAAATATCTTAACCTCTGAACACTGCTTGATATATTCATTAATTCAAATTGAACCTGATGCGCTCCAACCAATGTGACCTCGGTGTTGCCGCATGTGTTATTCACGAAGGTCGTATTTTGTTAGTCCAAGAGGCGAAAGGGCCCCACAAGGGTCTTTGGGGGGTTCCCAAAGGTTTTGTTGAAAATGGAGAAACACCGTCTTCCGCTACAATCCGAGAACTCAAAGAAGAATGTGGTATTGATGGACGAATTGATAGCGTTATTGGATTAAGAGAATGTGTTCGAAATGGCCAAACTGCTGTTTTCATAGCTTATTTGGTTAAATCAATTTCAACAGATATTTCATTCGACAATGATGAGATAATGGATATTGGTTGGTTTTCATTTGAAGATCTTCAATCAATAGATTGGCTTAGTCCGACAATGCATTCCATTGCCTCTACTTCCTTCACAGCCTCTAAACAAATGAAAATTCATGATATTTCTTCCCAGAGAGGTGCCCCGTATGTTGTCTATTTAGGCTCTAATCAGAGTCGAATTTTGATGGAGGCATTGAGATGAATATTAATTTAGATTCTAGAATTAGAATTCTTATTGATTCTCCATTAAATCACGAGGGTGAATTTGTTCTGTACTGGATGACCGCGCAAAGAAGAGTTACCTGGAATCCTGCACTTGAACATGCTGCAGATTTGGCAGAGGAATTAGGACGGCCCTTGCTTGTTGTCGAACCTTTTAGTTCCGGTTATTCATATGCAAGTGATCGTTTGGTAACCTTTGTTGCTCAAGGTATGCTAGATAATAGACAATCATTCGATGGAACGGGTGTACGTTACATTCCATGGATTGAAACGCATCGGGAGAGAGGTGCTGGTTTATTGAGACGATTTTCCGAACGTGCATGTGTCGTTGTGATTGATGATTTTCCTACAGGCCATCCAAGATATGTGATGGAACGGGCTGAGAAGACATTGTCTACTCGCCTCCTTGCAATAGATGGCTGTGGAGTTATTCCGATGTCTTGGACAGACAAAGCCCCTCCTTTGGCTCATACTTTCAGACGAGTTGTGCAGCGAACAGTTCTGGAAGCAATAACAAATGGCCCAAAGCCAAACCCGTTAGATTCTCGTAGCAGTGTTCTTTGGATGCAAGATGAACAATATAATTCTCTAATTCAAGATTTAAGATTTGAAATGACGCCATTGGAATGGTTATGGAGGGTAGCAGAAGGCGGTAAGACCGGTAAAGAAGCCTTGGAACCATTACCAATTGATCACCAAGTACAACCTGTTGTTGATCGAAGAGGAGGGTCGATAGAGGCCAATCGATTGTTGGAGGTTTTCATCAATAGTAGATTAGATTCCTATTCAGATGGTAGAAACAATCCTTCAGATTCATCCACTAGTCGTTTATCTCCTTGGCTTCATTTTGGCCATATTTCTTCTTTAGAGGTGGTTCATCGGGTATTGAAAGAATGTCAATGGGATCCATCTATGACTTCTGAGAAAGTGACTGGTTCACGTTTTGGTTGGTGGGGCTTGGGAGAAGCTCCGGAATCATTCTTGGATCAGATAATTACTTGGAGAGATTTAGGTTTTCATTTTGCTTATCACCGTCCGGATTATGCCTCAATTGAATCCATTCCCGAATGGGCCCAGATGACATTATCTAATCATGCTAATGATCCACGTTCTACTTACACTTTCCAAGAACTTGAAAATGCGAACACTCATGATGAAATCTGGAATGCTGCACAAAGAGAATTAAGAGAAACAGGAATAATTCATAATTATCTTCGAATGCTTTGGGGGAAGCGAATACTTGAATGGGCACCAGATCCAGTTACTGCTTCCGACTGGATGGTCAGTTTGAATGATAGATGGGCGCTGGATGGACGAGACCCTAATTCTTACACAGGAATTTTTTGGGTTTTAGGACGACATGATCGTGCTTGGGGTCCAGAAAGACCAATCTTCGGAAAAGTACGCTTTATGTCAAGTGCAAACACTGCTAGAAAGCTTGATCTTCAAGGCTATCTAAATCAATTTGGAAATGGTGATATGGATAGTATAGAGGGGTAATAATTTGGTTAATTTTCAACACGATACTCGAATCAATGCCCCCAGAGATGTTGTTTGGGATTGGCATTCTAGAGAGGGTGCGTTTGACCGATTGACCCCACCTTGGGAGCATATGGAAAGCATATCTTCACCTCCTGATTTATCTCCTGGCGGACGTAGAGTAATTAGAATGAAATTAGGGCCATTCAAAATGAAATGGGTTGCTGAGCATACTGATTTAATTGAAGGAGAATTATTCGCTGATCGAATGGTTCGAGGGCCATTCAAAAGATGGTGGCATACACACCGTTTGGTTGAAGAAAAAAGGGATGTAACTATCGTTCGAGATGAAGTTAGTTATGACCTTCCATTTGGTTTTCTTGGTAGATTATTTGGGAGCCGATATGTTCGTAAAATGGTTCTTCGCATGTTTACTTCGAGGGAGATTAGTTTGAAACGCGATATCTGGAGACATCAATCATTTTCTGACCTTCCTCGTAAGAGAATATTAGTTAGTGGAGCGAGTGGATTAATTGGTTCTCAATTAATTCCATTTTTAGATACAGGTGGGCACGAAGTAATTCAGTTGGTTAGAAGGAAACCAACCAACCAGAATCAAAGATATTGGAACCCGGAAAAAGGTGAATTAGACCCTTTATTGTTTGAAGGGATTGATGCTGTAATTCATTTAGGCGGTGTAGGAATTGGAGATAAAAGGTGGACAAAGAAACGTAAAGAAGCAATTGTTTCATCTCGTAAAGAATCAGTTACTTTACTGTCAGAAACTATGGCCTCACTCAAGGAAAAGCCTGAGGTATTTATTGTTGCTAGTGCAATAGGAATTTATGGAGATAGGGGTGACGAAGATATTGATGAAAACAGCCCCCATGGGAAAGGCTTCCTTACAGATACCGCATTAATTTGGGAATCATCAGCTGATGCAGCAAGAACTGCTGGGATTCGGACCATTCATCTTCGTTCAGGAATCGTCTTGACTCCAAAAGGTGGTGCTCTAGGGCGAATGTTATTTCCTTTCAAGATGGGAGCAGGAGGTCCCATTGGTTCTGGAAAACAATGGATGTCTTGGATTTCAATTGATGATCATATCGCTGCAGTACAACATCTAATGATGACTACAAAATGTGAAGGGCCATACAATCTAACTGCTCCTAATCCTGTACGGCAAAAATCCTTTGCTAAGACCTTAGGACGAGTCCTCAGAAGACCTGCCTTCGCCCCCCTTCCGGGTTTTGTTGTAAGAATTCTCTTTGGTGAATTAGCCCGTCCTTTGTTACTTGAAGGGCAAAAAGTACATCCTCGGCGTTTATTAGAATCTGGATTTGAATTTGAACATCAAAGTTTAGAAGATGCATTACGCGACTCTCTTGGCAAATGGAAAAAAGAATAACTTCTGGACAAGCCTAAGATATAGAAATACTAGCGGAGGGCATGCGGGAGCATCCATCCGACCGTGTTGATTTGAGAAGTGACACGATTACTCAACCAACAGATGGGATGCGTAAATCGATGGCTTCCGCTCCAGTTGGTGACGATGTATT
>DAQW01000012.1:0-10368 GCA_002503045.1 Euryarchaeota archaeon UBA39
GTATCCAGAAAATATTTCATCAAATGAATCAATTACTCTCTTAGGCGTTTCTTGAAGACCTTCTCGAGAAGCATCTGATTCAAGATATTCTAAAATTGTCTTTACAGCTTGTTCTGCTTCATCCCTATCAGCCATAATTATTCCTCCAATCTTCCGTGACGTGCATCAATTTCATCTAATTGATCCAATAATTTCCTGCATGCGGTCCTTATTGCATCTGCTAAACTAACATACTTTTTTTCATCTCCAACATGTTTCTTCAAGTCCTCTACAATTTGCTGAGGCATGTCAAGACTAACCTTGGGCATATTTAGCGGTCCATACAATAGGTAATAATACCATAGTATTACTAGAGTAATATCAGGATATGCTTTCAACCAAGTCTTCCCTATTGAATTGCCTAGAAGCCCACCCAGTTGCTACCAAAGCATAGAGAAGACTACTTCCCATCCATAAAATCGCATGAATATAAGAAACGTCGCCCAATAATGATGCCCTCATCCCTAAACAAATATTGAATATTGGAGCAATGAACCACCATGCTTCAATATTTTCCATATTGACAAATTGTGCAAATAATGCGGGGCCAATGAATAATATGACCATTGGACCAAGTGTCGATCCGGCTTCTTTTACTGATCTTGCCCTCATAGCCATAGCCATCTCCACTGCAACAACAAAAATTGCGAAAAGCAAAATTGTCACTACGAATAGAATCCAGCCAACAATCGATACTGTTGGAGGTGTTAGGATACCTGCTGCGAGGAATCTAATGGCTACGAAAAGCCCTACTAATTGCAATAGTACTGATGCACTAGCAATTATCGCGACAGCTAGCCATTTCCCCCACATTAAATCAGATCTTGCTATTGGAGTTGTCAATAATGCTTCCAATGTCCCTCTTTCACGTTCTCCAGCAGTCAAATCAATAGAAGGTTGAACTGCAGATGTTGCAGTCCACAATGAAATTATAAATGGAACAAATAAAGCAAATGTGAATGCAGCTTGCTCTCCAGTAGTAGCAATATCAGCATCACCTACAGTACCATCCCAAGTAACCGGATCGTATACATCATCTCGTTCTAATTGGTTTTGAGATAATGTAGTATCAATTATTTCATCTTCCCAAATATCAATTTGATTCAATAATCTAGTTCTAGCTTCTCTAGATAATTCATCAGTGCTATCTGAAAATATCACATATTCCCAATTTTCTGTTGCATTTCCACTCCCTGTACGAAGTAGTAATACCGCATCTAATACACCATTACGAATAGATAATGACGCATCTTCTCTAAATGTAGAATGATTTGAAAGGGAAATATTTCTATCAAAATTGGCTTCAACAGATTCAACGATTACAGAAGATGAATTGAGTAAGTCAAGTAATTCAGTAGGCATATCTGCATCTTGATCGATAACCAAATGAACTGAAACTGAATATTCTCCTAATTCTTCTGCCTCGCCCTGTAAAAACATAGGTACAGCAACAAAAATAATTGGAAAAAGAATTAATGGAACAAGTAACATTGCTGCTAAAGTTCTCCAATCTCTGACAAAATCTAACAATTCTTTGGTAGTTACAGTCCAAACAACTTGAGGTCGATTCATTCATCCTCACCTCTATCATTTGTGCGATTTTTTCTAGAAAAGATTCCTAAAAGAATACTAGACACTGTTGATTCTTTATCAATTGGATTTGACCGTGCCACATCACTAGTCAATGAGACATATGCATCTTCAAGATCAATTGTGGAGGTCATCTGCAGTAATTCATTTGGTGAACCATCTGCTCTCACAGTTCCATTGTGTAGTATGATAATTCTATCACATATCCTCTGGGCTTCAGATAACATATGGGTACTGTAAATTACAGTGCCTCCATCATCCCCAAGTTGACGAACTAAATCTCTTACTTTTCTAGCACTTGTAACATCTAATCCTGCTGTGGGTTCATCCAATAATAACAAATCAGGACCATGAGCTATCGCACGAATTAATGCAATCTTTTGACGCATACCTCGTGAAAATCCACGAGTTGGTCGATGTAATTCATCAACAATATCAAGAGATTTAGCAAATCGATGTGTTCGATTCCAAGACTTTTCATCATCACGTCCATGAATTCTAGTATGATAACGAATATTTTCCCATGCGGTTAATCGACTATACAATCCAGTTGATTCAGGTACTACTCCTAGCCTCCCTCTTACCTCATCTACTGGTTTATTTTCACCATCGTCGACAAAACGTACTGAGCCATTTGTTGGACGATAGACCCCACATAATAATCTTAGAAGAGTGGTTTTTCCTGCTCCATTTCCCCCAACTAATCCAACTATCTCACCTTTGTTTAATTGTATACTTACATCCGAAAGCGCTGCTATATCTCCAAAATTTTTAGAGACCCCGTCTACTATCAGTAGAGGAGAATTCATTTTTCACCTCAAGACAAAACAGATTCAACCGCTGCACTAAGACCTGGATGAGCTTCTTCTACTCGATTAGATCTTGAAACAAGTCCAGACATGTGAACTGCTAATTCAGTTCTATCAATTCCAGCATCAATTAGGTTAGCAATCATCATCATTCCACCTTGGATTGCTCCTGCATCAAGATATGCATCATTAGAAATTGTACCTTCAGATCGCAATGAATCTAAAGCATTGGCAAGATTGTCAATCAAACCCCTCACTGCATCTGATTCTATGGATGAAATAGTGTCGGAAATGGGAGTCAATATTGATTGCATCATACCCTCGGAACCATCCGGTCCATTTTACTCCATCGGGATTTAAGTTCGTTGAACAATCTCAACAAGAACTCCACCTGTAGACTTTGGATGGACAAATGCAATCAATGAACCATGGGCGCCTTTCCTTGGATTTTCATCAATCATATTAACGCCGTTATCCATTAAGATTTCAATTGTAGATTGTATATCATCTACCCTAAATGCGATTTGTTGTATCCCTTCCCCACGACGCTCAATAAATCGACCAATTGGGGTTTCAGGACCTGTGGCTTGAAGTAATTCTATGCGAGGAGCAATATCTGATTCACCACTTGTAGATAAAAAACGAGCAACTACTCCATCATTTGGTAAGTCTTCATCTTCACCTAAAATTAAGCCTAATGCAACCCAAAATGGAGTACGATTATCTAAATTATTTACTGCAATTCCGATATGGTCAATTTCAATACCCATAATTTCACCTAAATTCCACTGGGAGCACGCCAGGTCCCGAATATTGATTTCATTGCATTCATTATTTCACCAACTGTAGCTCCACATTTCACTGCATTCAAAATATGAGGAAATAATTGTCCATCAGAATCACATGCAATAGTCAATTTTTTCAAACAATCATTTACATCATCTTCATTTCTTGACATTCGATGTAATTTCAATCTCTCAATTTGATTCTTTACATTTTCAGGATTTAATTTCTGTCCTGCATCGATAATTTCTGAATTATCAGTTGCATGATTGACTCCAATGATCTTTCTTTCACCTGACTCAATATCTGATAGTTGAGTCCAGGCTGAATCATGAATTGCACGTTGCTGATAACCCCTTTCTATTCCAGCCATTGCACCACCATTTTGTAATATCTCATCTATTTTCTTGGATGCTTGATCACGAATCTGTCCAGTGAGGTATTCAATATGTACAGAACCAGACAAGGGATCGACTACCTCTGGAACTCCAGTTTCTTCACTGATTATCTGTTGAGTACGAAGTGCAATCTTCACAGAATCTTCTGTAGGTAATCCAAGTGCTTCATCAAATGCATTAGTGTGTAATGATTGTGTCCCACCTAATACAGCAGCCATAGCTTGGTAAGCAACTCTAACAACATTATTCATAGGTTGTTGAGCAGTCAATGAAACACCAGCAGTTTGGGTATGGAATCGAAGTTGAGATGATTTAGGATTAATTGGATTATATCGTTCTGAAACAATATTATGCCATAATTCACGCGCTGCACGAAATTTAGCTATTTCTTCAAAAAAGTCATTATGGCATCCAAAGAAAAATGATATTCTTGGAGCAAATGAATCAATATCTAGGCCTGAATCAATTGCTGCATCCACATATTCAATAGCATTTGAAAGTGTAAAGGCTACTTCTTCGATTGCTGTAGAACCTGCTTCACGTATATGATAGCCGCTGATTGAAATTGTATTCCACATAGGGGTGTTTTGTGCACACCATTGCATTACATCTGTAGTTAATCTCAAACTCGGTTCAGGAGGGAAAACATAGAGACCACGAGCAATATATTCTTTGAGAATATCATTTTGGATTGTTCCTCGAAGTTTATCTCTAGAGACTCCTTGTTCATCTGCTACTGCAACATATAGGGCAAACAATATCGATGCAGGTGCATTAATTGTCATGGATGTAGATACTTCGCCTAAATTGATCCCATCAAATAATAATCTCATGTCATCAATTGAATCAATTGCCACACCAACCTTTCCTACTTCGCCAAAAGAGAGGTCGTCATCGCTATCCATACCCAACTGTGTAGGTAAATCAAATGCAACACTGAGGCCTTTTTGCCCTTCATTTAGTAGTAATTTGAAACGCTCATTTGTTGCTTCTGCTGTTGAAAATCCAGCATATTGTCTCATTGTCCATCTTCGAGTTCGATACATTTCTTCATGGATACCACGTGTATACGGAGGTGTACCAGATGAAGAATCAGTTGAAATTGGCACCCCTGGAAAATCAATTCCGCCTAGGGTCCGACCCCGAGGTTGGTCCGAATCCATGAATTGGCATAGGGGTAATGAACATCATCCTGTCGTTCATCTACGAGTTGTATATGAATCAATGATAGAAAGTAAACGTTCACACTGCTCCTCAGTTATTGCTCCAGAAGATACTCTTTCACGAACAAATTCCTTAGCTGCGTTAACATCTTGCCGTTCGCCCTTCGCCCAAATTGTTCCTAGCAAAACAGAATGTTGTTCTGGAGAGACCTCAATTTCTTTCAATAAAGCCCTCATTTCATATCTATATTCAACGTGTCTTGATCGATTTAATCGACGGGCTCGAGTAGCACGTTGTTCGACGCGTTGATTATTCTTTTTTGCCTTAGAAATCCTACGTGGAGTTCGCTCCTTCTTTTCTTCAACCGGTTCGGGAGCAGGAACAGAAGTGGCTATTTGAGCCCCATATCCTTTAGATTTTGCAAATGCTTGAGCATCTTTCAATAAATTAGATGTTCGGTCCTCGTCAGATTCTACTTCGACTACTGTCTCCACGACTGTGGTTTCAAGACTAGTTAATCCGAGTGATTTACGATCAGCACCATCCTGAATAGTTGTCCCTTCAGCTGCAGCAACTGGATTTTCATCTACAACCTCCGGAGCAGGTACCTCAATTTCTTCAACAACTTCAACCACTTCTGGTTCTTCAGGTGTATCTGCAACAATGTCACCATACTGCTTCTGTACTGGAGTCACTGGAGACGTCGTAGCAGATTTTGGAACGATATTTGCAGGTGTAGTTTCTGCGACAGGTGGTGTAAACCCTTGTGGAGGTGTTGGTGTTTGAGGACGTGGTCGAGGAGGAGCTCTCCTTTGTCCACCCTTACCTCTACGTGCCAGAACTCGACCTCCAATACCCAATCCGTATAATGCCCCCTCTAAAGGCTTCCTAGGATCAAGACCATGCAATTGCAGTCATATCAGTTCTCAACATCTGGTCAACAGCCGAATCTATCAATTCAGTGGGGCCTGCTGAAATTAGTTGTAAGCGTCCAAGAAGAGCAATCATTGTTCCATTATCTACACAATACATCTTTGGAGGCCAATGGCCAGTAGCACCTCTTTCATCACACATTATTGAAGTCATCTCTCTAATTCTTTCATTACAAGCAACACCACCACCAAGAAGAAGTTCAGATTTTCCAGTATGAGCTAAGGCTCGTTCTGCAACTTCAATACATGCAGCGAAAGCATGTTCTTGTAATGACCAACAAACTGATTCAAAGGATGCTCCTTTTTGGACTAATGTATCTGCCGCATTTAATAATCCAGAGAAGGCAAGATCCATTCCTTGTACTGCATAAGGTAGCTCTAAATTTTCAATTGAAGGATGACTTATGGTATCTAAATGTCTTAACGCAGCCCGTTCAATTTCGGGTCCACCTGGAAAGGGGAAACCGTGGTGTCTAGCAAATTTATCCAACATATTTCCAATTCCAATATCCAATGTTTCACCCAATACCCTATATCTACCATCTAGTCTTGCAATTACTTGGGTATTACCTCCACTAACATACAAAAGAACAGGGTCATCACATCCACAAATTGCACGTCCAATTTCGATATGAGCAACACAATGATTCACACCTAACAATGGAACTTTACGTGAAGTAGAAATAGCTCGTGCAACAGATGCACCTACTCTAAGACAGGGGCCTAATCCGGGTCCTTGGCTAAATGCAACGCCTTCTAAATCATCCATCATCAAATCCTGTTCAACAAGTAAACGTCGTAGCAATTCACCGGATATCTCACTATGATGATCTGCCGCTTCTCTAGGATGAATCCCGCCTTCAACTGGACGAATGATGGATGATGCTGAGGGAATTGGCGTTCCGTCTGTTGTTACTGCGCCAAATGAGAATGTATGTGCGGTGCTCTCAATCCCTAGTATCCAGCCCTGCGCCATGTGACTCGGATGACCGCATCCATTTCAAGCCTTGACGCTATCGACGGGCATGGACACGGTTATTGTTGGTGCATCGGAGGTCGCTCATCTCAGTAAATCCAATGAAAATAATGGACGAATAGATGGCGAATTAATGCTAAATAGAGATGCACATGTTACCGAAGATTTGGCTATGCATATCAAAGATGGGATGATCGTTAAATTTTCCACCAATGAAGAAATGAAACTAGAATGGGGATTACCTTCTGGTTCAAATGATAATCTCAATTATATCGATGTTGAAGGTGCAGCAATTATTCCTGGATTTGTTGATGCACATACGCACCTTCTATGGGACGGAGATCGTTCCAATGAGATGGCTATGAAACTGAGTGGGATGTCATATAGACAAATTTCAGAACAAGGATTAGGTATTGCATCTACTGTTTCAGCAACGCAAAAAGCGTCTTTAAATCGATTAATTGAAATTGGCAAATCACGATTGAAAAGAGCACATAATTTGGGCACTACGACTTTAGAAGCAAAGAGTGGATATGGATTAGATTTAGAAACAGAATTAAGATTGTTACAGGCATCTTCATCATTAGAGAATAATGGAGTATCACTCCACCATACTTGGTTAGGAGCACATGCATATCCCGAACAAGTAGACAAAAATAATTGGAATCGGCATCTTATTGATGAACAAATTCCAGCAATTATAGATCAAGGAATTGCTAGTTATGTTGATGTATTCTGTGAACCGGGATGGTTTTCAATTGAAACAACTGATGAAATATGTCGTGCATCAATGCAACATGGACTTGATATTCGTTTACATGTTGACGAATTTACCGATGGAGGAGGCCTCACTCTAGCATCCGAATTGGGTGCTAAAACTGCAGACCACGCTGGATTTTCTTCGGATGATGCTAGAGCTAAAGCATCTAATGCAGATGTAAACACAGGATTCCTCCCAGGTACACCTTATGTCCATGGAGATTCCTTTACCACTGATCTTACGCGTTGCATCGAAGAAGGATGGAAATGGTCCTTAGCTAGCGATTTTAATCCAAATTGCAGAAGTCTATCTATTCCTTTCGTAGGCAGTTTAGCAGTACATAGGATGAGAATCCCACCAATAGCTGCACTAATAGCAGTGACTGCAAATGCAGCATCTACTGTAAATGGAAAGGAGGGTGTTGGGAAATTGATTGAAGGCGGAGTTGCAGATCTAAACATCTTGAGAACGAACAGTGCCGATGGATGGTGCTTAATGCCAGGAGATAATCCGGTTAAAATGACAATTCACCATAGTCAATTGTAAAATCAAATAGTTAGAAATAATTCTATAAATATTAATTTACATTGAATGGAATATTTTACTGGTAGAATTGATTCTACTAGTTCCACATTACATTAAATCACAATTTACTGTTATTACTAATTTCTCGACTATAGTAGGGCCGATAACGTACATTATCGGCCATTGTTTATATTTTTAATTTATATTTAATACCAAATATTAGAGCAGTCTATTGATTATTTTTGAAAAATGCAAAATTACTCAAATTAATGCCGAATACCCCCTACTCTAGAGATAAATTGAATATTTTTTCAACAATCTCCGTATCATTCAAATCTCTCCTAATCTCCGATCAATCATGTCATACGAAGGGTTCTGTCTAAAATGCAAAACATATGGCCCCATCAGAGATGGGAAATTAATCGTTATGAGTAATGGACGTACTCGATGTGCTGGTTTCTGTTCCGAAGAAGGTTGCACAGGAAAAATTTCTAAGATTGTTGGATAATTAACAGCATCCTTCATCTCGATCAGGAGCTATTACAAATTCCACTCTATCTACTTGATTGATATTTCGTAAATCTGAAACCATTTGTTTGACTGAACCAGATAAACCGCTGACTTGCATAATATCAACACATGAATGACTGTTTGGTAGACAATTATGGTGATAGGATGATACTGTTACAGTCCCTGAATGTCTAATTTCTGATAATTTATGTTCAACATCGTGCTGGAAGTATACTACTGCTGTACCTTCTATTAGAATGTCAGGTGACATATGATTCAATTCACCTCGTAAATTCTTTTCATAGAAGTTGATGCTGGCTTCTCTAAGAAACATGCTCCTGTTCTTATAACCTGAATTGACGACCATTTCATCTAGGCGCTCTGCGAATTCATTATCGGTACTAAACGACACTATTCGACTCATAATTTTGCGATTTCATACACAGTAATAATAATTACGACTTTTCTAATTATTAACATATATTAAATATCTAATAATGTTCGCGAGGCCATGAATAGTAGAACCTTGAGAGTACTAATGGCCAGTTTGATTATGGTAATGTCTAGCCTAGCTGGGTGTCTCGGTGGAACTTTGGAAGAAGTATCTGATCAAGATCAAGAATACTTAGGGAAAGTAATTGCATCAACATACCACGTTGAACAATTGTTATCCGCAGTTGGTGGAGATTTGATCGAGGTAGAATTACTTAGTCCAACTAATACTCCTGTACACGATTATGAGCCTACAGCCACAGATATACTACGATTACAAGATGCTGATGTTTTCTTTTATCATGGTTTAGGACTTGAACCGTGGGTAGAATCTACACTGACTGGACTTAGTGTCGCTGCCCCTACATCTGTTTCAACTCATGCTATGCCTTCTGGCGAAACAGCCCTCGATTACGAATCATTACTTGTCGGGGAACTATGCGAACATCTCAATGAGGGGCCTTTTGAGAATGCTACTCTAGTTATGGATCGGGAATCAATGACTGAACTTCATGCAGAACATGTGACATACAATATGTCGTTCCCAGTTATGGATGATGATCATGACGAACATGGTGAGGAGGATCATGACGAACATGATGCCCATGAAGGACATGGGCATGCTTCGCCTATGGAGACAATCACTAACCCTAATGGTTGTCCAACTGATTTTGTTATCGTAATTTACGAATTAGAAAAGGGGGAAGTTGTTCTCGAATTCGAAGATGAAGATGGACATGATTTCGACATGGTCGTACTCAAGATGGGTGGAGGCCACGCACACCACCACCACGATGAGGAGCATGGTGATGATGACCATGATGAAATCACTCAAGAAGACTGTGAAAGAAGAAATGGAACTTGGGAAGAAATTCCAGACAGAGTAGGAGAATTCCACTGTGACTTTGAACATAATGAACATGATGAACATGACGATGATCATGATGATGAAATGACACCTGAAATGGCATTACAAAGTTTTGATTCAAACAACGACAGTCACATTTCATGGGATGAATTCAGGGTTGCTTGGACTAGTGAAGACCATGACGACCACGGTGACGATCGGCATGATAACGAAACTCACGATGAACATAATGCAATGGAAGAAGCAATGGAAGAATACATGCTTGATTTATTGTATGTTGGTTTCAATGAATCTGATGCAGATAATAACACACTGTTGAATATGACTGAACTACACCATTTCATTGAAACTATAGAAGATATTGAAGATGATATGGAATCTGTTTCAACTCAAATAATGATTTCAGCATTTGATGATGACGAAGATGGTAAGTTGTCACTGAGTGAATTCACCAGCATGATGGAAACTATGAATAATGGTAGCGAGGGACACAACGAGACTGGAAGCCATAACGGTACTGGA
>DAQW01000012.1:10678-14862 GCA_002503045.1 Euryarchaeota archaeon UBA39
AAGCCATAACGGTACTGGAAGCCACAACGAGACTCAAATGATGGGAATGATGTTTGGCATGTATGATGCTAATACTGATGGATTCATCAATGCTTCAGAACTTAATATGTTAATGGAGATGGGAGATGACGACCATGGCATCATTGGCCTTACTACTTTACATGTCGAAGAAGAGGGACAATACGGATTCTTGCTTCCAAGTGATGTTACAATGCATGTCTTGAATAGCAGAGATGCTCATGAGGGTCATGGTCATGATGACCATGATGGTGATGATGATCGCGACCATGAAGACCATTCAGGTGATGGCGATAATGACCGCGACCATGATGACCATGAAGGTGATGATCATGATGATCACGATGATCATTCAGAGGAAGAAATTCCATTTGACCCACATAGCTGGCTTGATCCATTGGCTTTCAAGGCACAAATCGATGTAGTCCTAAATGCATTCATTATTGCATTCCCGAGTGGCGCAGACACCTTCACTGCTAATGCAGATAACTACAAGTTAGAATTGGATGCTTTAGCAAACGGGTTTGACGAGACTTTTGGCGAAGGTGGTACATGTAATAATGTTGACAAGAGAGTTGTTGCAAATCACAATGCTTACTCATATCTTGCTCAAAGATATGATATAAAGTTCGTTACAGTACATGGAGTAGATCCAGAAGGCGAACCAACTGCAGAAAATATTGCTGAAGTTATTGAAACAATTTCTGAAGACGAAATTACTGTTTTCTTTGTTGAAGAATATACGGACCTATCATCCGTGGAAGCGATACAATCCCAAACTGGCGTAACTATTCTATATCTGTATACGATGGAACTGGCTCCAAGTACTGATGGAGAAGATTACTTATCATTGATGCAGAAGAATCTCGACAACCTAGTTACAGGGATTTGTGCATCTATTCCCAATGGACGCTGAACAATATACATTCATATTAGAGGTGGATTCAATGAGCTTAGTTGATCTTTTTCCGATGATATTTGTTATCGGAACTTTCGTATTTATTTTCGGTTCAACAATCTATGAATTTACACGAAATTGTTAGATTTAATGATTATATTGGGTTGTGAGAATTTGACGCAATCAAATGTTATCTTAACTGAACCTACCCTACTTAAAGTAGAGAATTTATCTGTAAATCGTTCTGGAAAATTAATCTTGAAAGACATCAATTTAGTACTCAGAAAAGGAGAGTTTGTGGGTATAGTTGGACCCAATGGTAGTGGGAAAACCACTCTATTGTTATCGATCCTGGGCTTTTTGAAACCCGAAACGGGAAATGTTGAAATTTATGGGAATCCTCCTATGTCCAGAAAAAATTTCGATAAAATTGGATGGGTATCACAGGCCGCCTCATATCTCCCTAAGGGAATTCGAATTACTGTACGGGAATTAGTCAGATTAGGCACCATAAATTCTAGGAATTTATTTTTTGAATTAGATAAGATAGGTCGTCGTGAACGTGTGACTAACGCAATCAAGATGGTTGGTTTACAAGATGTAGAGAATGTCAATATTGAATTCCTATCTGGAGGGCAACGTCAGCGAGCAGTAATTGCACGTGCATTAGCATCACAAGCTGAATTTATATTACTTGATGAGCCATTGGTTGGGATTGATCGTGGAACTAGAAATGATTTATTGAAATTATTAGATAGACTCTGCCATGATGAAGATAAAACTGTACTCATGGTGTCACATGACTTAACTGCTATTCGTCAAACTGCTCATAGAATGATTTACTTAGAAGAATCAATAAAATTCGATGGAAGTACAGAAGATTTCCCAGATTTACAAACACTTGCCGATTTACGCGGAATTAAACCCGTTCATGACCAATCATTCAATCATAATCATTCATAGGAGGGATAGCGATGGGGATCGGAAGCATATTACTGGAGATATTTATCCCTGTAACAGAATTACTTCTACCAATTATCCCTGGTGAAACGTTTCCTTATTTCTTCGGGAAACAGATTAATGGAAACCCTGTAGAAATATTTCAACGTTCATTATTTGCAACGATAATTATTACATTTACAGCATGTTTACTAGGCCCATTTTTGATGATGCGAAATCTTTCACTAATCGGAGATGGACTCGCTCATGTTTCATTCGGAGGGGTAGCAATAGGCTTGGTAGTTGGAGCTGCGGATCCACTGTGGTATGCACTATCATTCAGTATATTAGCAGCGATTTTGATTTATGAATTACAATCAAGAGAAATTCTCACTGGTGATGCATCTATTGCTATTTTCCTTACAGGATTTTTAGCCCTAGGACTCGTAGTTTTACAAATATGGGGAGGAGGTATTACATCCGATATTCATGGATATCTATTTGGAAATATATTACTTGTTAGTGAGAAAAATCTTGAGATGATTACGATAATTTGTTTAATTTCATTAGTATCGATTTTACCATTGCAAAAAGGATTGCTTGCTAGTTCAATTGATCCACTGGCTGCTCGAGTTCAAGGAATCCCTATTTGGCACGTTGGCCTTTTATTCAGTATCGTTACTGCTGCTGTGGTAGTAAGTATGGTTAAAGTGGTAGGAGCTCTCCTAGTAACAGCATTATTAGTTACCCCGGCAGCAACTGGTAGATTAGTTGGACATAGTTATCGTTCCTGCATGATTTGGACTCAATTCTTTGGATTTAGTTCTGTACTAATCGGGCTATATTTGTCATCTGAAATGGATACTGGAAACGGTGCAATGATTGCTTTAGTTGCTGCAATTATCTTTGCTATAGTTGGAATTCTTAAAACTACAATCAATTTAATCATTATCAAAAATGATAACTGAAAATACGATTCATCAACCGATTCCTTCATGACGAGGTGGGCATTCGGACAACTATCACATGGGCTTGTGGTCTAGGGGTTATGACGTCGCCTTGACATGGCGAAGATCCCAGGTTCAATTCCTGGCAAGCCCACCACCATTCATTCAAAGCAATAGCTAACTCGAAGTTTGCCAGATCCTTTGGATTTAACTCTATCAAGGACCACTCTTGGTATTACACCAGTGGATTCTACATGAGTTCCTGCACAAGGGCAGACATCAATTGAATCAATATCAATAACCCTTAGGCTACTAACATTAGGAATTCGATTCAAATCAATCCTCACCATTGGATCGGCTTTCAATTCATCCAAAGAACGGTTATCCATTTTGACAGTATGATTGGCTTTAATGGCATCATTCATGTATTCAATCAATTGTTGTGGGTCAAATGTATCCCTATCTTCGAATTGGATATCTATCCTAGTGCTCTCAATTCCGATTTGATTTCCTACTGTTACACCCCCCCAATTTTCGTGAGCCAAAGCACTAGCAAGATGTTGTGCGGTATGCATACGTGCAAGTATAGTACGCCTTTCTGAGTCAATTACACCCTCTACAATTGTCCCAACAGGAGGTATTTCGCCATTTACTAAATGCATTACTTCATTTCTACCCTTTACATCAATTACAGATGATTCTTTACCATCAAATCTGATTATACCTATATCATTGGGTTGCCCTCCACCAGTAGGATAGAATTCAGTTGAACTCAATCTAATCCAAGATTCATCGATATCAATCACTTCAGAAGTAAAGGGTTGAGGATCATCAGAAGGATGAATGAGAAGTCTGGCTGCAGTATCCAAATCTATTCCTCCTCAAATCTGAAATCAGTTGATCCGCCTTCCCATGGCCTTGATACTTCTTCTTCATCTTCGTCGGATTGAACATCAATAGATACGTTTGGATTTAATGAATAGAATGAGGGGTCAGTAGATTCAATTGAACGAGTAGACGCTTCATGCCTAGCTTGTTCTACAGTTACTTCATCTCTAACGTGAATACTTGTATTGAAACGTCCACATTCAGGACATCGAACTGTGTTCTTTGAAGAGATTGTACCACAATCGGGACAAGATTCTAAATCAGAATAAATGGGGAACGAAGTATCGTCCATCATCACTCCTCTGGGAAGATCATATCAAACTCGACTTCGACTTCATCGCCATCATCGAGTAAAACTACTACGAATTCATCTCCATCTTCTTCTATGAATTCAAGAATCTCTCCGAATGCCTCATCTCCATCTTCCAGTTCTACGCCTACCCGATCACCAACATCAATTCCAACTTCTTCGTCGTCATCTTCAGCGTCGTCAT
>DAQW01000141.1 GCA_002503045.1 Euryarchaeota archaeon UBA39
CACATCAGTGGATGTCAAACTAGTCCCATCGAGCCGAATCATGACTTCCCCTCGAATATCTCATCCATGAGTTCATCGGATACATGAATCGGTAAATTTACGCGAAGTGAGGGTGTTTTTTCCATAGCACGTTTGATTGCCGACTCAGCGGGACTATTTCGAGCCCATGCCCTTCTAGCAATTCCGTTGTTTACGTCCCAATGTAACATTTGTTCGAGTCTAACATCAACATCATCACTTCCATCTAATACCAATCCAAATCCTCCATTGATTACTTCGCCCCATCCAACTCCTCCACCATTGTGAAGGCTAACCCATGTAGCACCTCTCATCGCATCTCCAACAAAATTGTGAACAGACATATCAGCTGTAAATTGTGAACCATCTCGTATATTCGCAGTCTCTCTGTAAGGGGAATCCGTACCTGATACATCATGGTGATCCCTACCTAAAACAATAGGAGCAGAAATTCGACCTGTGCGAATTGCCGCATTGAATGCTTTAGCTATACGTCGTCTTCCTTCATCGTCAGCATACAATATTCTCGCCTTACTTCCTACAACCAATCCATGATGTTCTGCTTGATTTATCCAATGAAGATTATCAGAAATTTGTTGCATTGTGAGAGTATCTGAATCAATTAGCATTGAAGATAATACCTCTGCAGCAATGGCATCTGTCTCACTCAAATCATCATCTAATCCAGACGTAACAACCCACCTAAATGGACCAAATCCTAAATCAAAGCAAAGTGGACCCATTATGTCTTCAACATATGACGGGTACCGATATGATTGACCATCTTTTGAAAATACATCCGCTCCGGCTCTCCCTGCTTCCAATAGAAATGCATTACCATAATCCCAGAAATACATTCCATTTTCGCACATGGAATTAATTGCAGAAACATGTCGCTTCAAAGAAGATTGTACTTCATCTCGGAATTTATTGGGATTTTCCCCCAACATTTCTGTAGACTCTTCAAAAGTTAAACCGGCAGGGAAATAACCACCTTGAAACGGATTATGGAGTGAGGTTTGATCAGATCCCAAATGTACTTCAACTTCTCTTTCTACAAGGCGTTCCCATAAATCTACTATATTTCCAACATAACCTATGGATATTGCTTGTTTAGAATTACTTGCATTGATCATCTCATCTATTGCGTTGTCAACATCGTAATGAAGAAGATCCACCCAACCTTGAGAGCATCGTTTCTCGGCAGCGATTGGATTGGATTCAGCAACAATACATGATGCTCCGGCAATAACAGCAGCCTTAGCTTGAGCACCAGACATTCCCCCCAATCCACTCGTAACAAATCGTAGACCAGAAAGATCCGAATCTGTTGGCAACTTTAGGTACAATCTTGCTGCATTCATGACAGTAATTGTTGTACCATGAACAATACCCTGAGGACCAATATACATGTAAGACCCAGCAGTCATTTGTCCATACTGACTTACTCCAAGAGCATTCATACGGTCATAATCATCTTTAGTACTATGATTTGGAATCACCATGCCATTTGTAACCACTACTCTTGGAGCATTCTTGTTACTTGGAAATAAACCAAGTGGATGTCCAGAATACATCACAAGAGTTTGTTCATCATTCATCTCACAAAGATGTTTCATAGTAATCAGATATTGAGCCCAATTTTGAAAAACTGCTCCATTCCCACCATAAGTGATTAATTCATGAGGGAATTGAGCGACTAATGGATCTAAGTTATTTTGAATCATCAACATAATCGCTGCAGCATCTTTAGATTGTGCAGGATACAAATCAATAGAATAGGCTTTCATCGGAAATTCAATTGGACGAAATCTATGCATGTATATTCTTCCAAATTTTCTTAATTCACTCAAAAATTCAGGACCTAATTCTTGATGCCATGATTCAGGAAAATATCTGAGAGCATTTCTCAGAGCTAAACGTTCACCTTCATGATCTAAAATGTGTCTTCTAGATGGAGCGTGGTCGACATTCAAGTCTAATTCAACAGGAGGAGGAAGGTCTGAGGGGATCCCAATAGATAGGGAGGAAAGGTCCACAGCCATGTATACCGGTTGTGGGGCTCAGATATGGTATTTCTCAAACAGATAATGAATCGTGAACAAGATGCATTACTTCACGAGCGATTCTGCTACACTCTTCTCTCATCGAAGAAATTGATGTCCTAATATCCTCAACAATTTCATTGTCCATACCTACAATATTGATTTCAGCATTAAACAATCCACCCTTGCATGCGGCACTAGATAATAATGCTGCAACACCCACATCTGTAATTGCATTAGAATTCCCCAATGACGCTAATGAAGGGAGTGACCTCATTAAATCCAAAGATAATTCTGCTATTTGCATTGGTGGTTTTGCTGCATTAATAGAAGCATTCTGAATTGTCAATTTTCTCAATTCTCGTTCATCATCAGTATCTTTAGGCATTCGAAATGCTGCCATAACTGCATCATAACCTGAAGCATCTGCATCAGCTAATGAATGCCCCATTTCAATTGCCTTGGTTCCAACTTGTAACGCTATTTCTGCTGCTTCCCATCCTGATTCATATCGTTCCCGCCCTAGTGTCAAGTTAGCAACCATACTTGTCAATGCACCTGCTTGAGAAAGGGCAACTGCGGAAGCTGAACCGCCACCAGGCGTTGGCTTTTTTGACGAAAGTGCAGAAGCAAACTCTTTCAGCGTCATATCTCCAAAATTTGTCATAACTCATCACCTGCTGCCCATTCAATTATTCTTTGTTTAGGATCAAACGGTTCTATAACATCTAATTTGAGGCCAATAATTGCGGATTGAACCAACACTTCGATTTCAACATCATCATCACCATGATAGAAGCGACCCGCATCTGTCATTGCATTCAATGGTAGTAAACCAACCAGTTCCCCCGCTGTGACGGATAATCCCAATTCATATGCTTCCTCACGAATTGCTTCTGTAACTGCATGTAATCCAGTTTTTGTATAATCCAATAAATTCATTGACACCTGGGCTGTATCCTCATTATACATCCATCCAGCGGCTTGAAGTGCCTCAAATCTACCTGGAATGCGTAGTGCTTTACCATCACTATCCAAAATTTTTTCACCATTCTCATCTTTTCTTAAGACCCCACTAGTCCGTAACTTACCTGCAATTCGATTTGCAGGGATTTTATCGTCAGTATCTAGATTCACATTGTAGGCGATTAAGATATTTCTGGCCCCTGTAGCAGTAACACCCCACTTAGGATTGAAGACAGGAGGACCAAAATCTGGAATCCAATTATCATCATTAATCTTCTCTGCAAATCCCTCATATTCACCACGACGAATATCAGGTAAACGAATCC
>DAQW01000014.1:0-476 GCA_002503045.1 Euryarchaeota archaeon UBA39
ACTAAATCTACTAAAAAAATATTGCAAATGATAGGAGTAGATGATGGACATCCTTGGCATCCAGCACATGAAGGAGAAAGCACAAAAACGAGAGTAAAGAATGTAATTGGAGAATGGATTTCCTTGCCACATTCTGCAAATATTACCATGTATCAAAACCCAATCACAGGAGGATGGACTGTGAGGGACGAAGATGAAGAAATATTACTAAATTTAGGATCTGCAATCAATAATAGTGATGCAATAAAAATGGAGATTTACATTAATCAATCTCTTATTCTCTCTAGAGCCCAAGAATTTGAACAAGACCCAACTCTAAAAGATGCCAGAATTCGTGAAAAATCTGGAGAAGGGCTCCTTGAAAGAGAATGGTTGGATACAAGTCCGGGTCAAGTAGAAATTGAATTTGGTCAAATGGGGCGTGCCAGAGAGATACTCGGAAAAGGTAGGAAATCCACTCATTCGCCATTTGATTC
>DAQW01000014.1:811-2206 GCA_002503045.1 Euryarchaeota archaeon UBA39
GAAGAATGATGGTAACCGTCATAGGGTGTAAGAAATAAAAAACGACTCGTGGAAGAGTGGCGAAAGAGAATAGAGGCTTTGCCGGAGGAACATCGAGAGATGTTTCAAGGTGGAACTCTAAGCCAGTTCTTCCAACGTTGGCCACTAACATTTTCCCATCCGACATTTGTTGGAGCATTCTATGGTCTACTAATTTCTCTAGCGTTATTGGCTCCCACTGTAATGGGACAAACTTCCATTGGAGAAACCCTTGGAGACTCATTTAGAACATGGTCAATTACTGCCCTCACAGTAATCCTAATTTGTGGCATTCTTGGAGGCTTTAGTGCAATAATTATTGCAATAACAAAGCGAATCCCACTCAGGCTGGATCGTCGGAGGAAATTTATATTCCCAATTCCATTTATTGGATTAGTCCTATTTACTGCATCGATTCTAGAACCCACATTGGGTATTCCAGAGCAAATAGGGTGGGTATTGATGTTAGCCCCAGGCCCATTATACGTCCATCTTTCCTATGCTCCAAGATGGAGAATGTTGGATAGAATGGCTAGAGGTTTGAAACCTATGGAAGGACCAATCGAAGTTGGAAAGAAAAGAGAATCAGAGGATCAAGATCTGCTAGATGCAATTGATGAAATCAGTGAAGAATAATCAAATCAAACCTATCGACTTTCCTGCCTTTTCAAACGCAGAGAGAACTTGATTCAAATCATCCCGATTTAATCCAGCAGACATCTGAGTTCTAACCCGTGCCTTATCTCGAGCTACCATGGGGAAAACTATGGCGCCAACCATCACTCCTGAATCACGCATTGCAGACGAAAGACGTTTTGCGGTTGATGATTCCCCGCACATTACAGGAATTATCGGAGTTGCAGAAACACCCGTGTCGAATCCTAATGACTCAAGTTCATTACGGAAATAATGGGTGTTTTCCCATAATCTCTGGACATGTTCTGGCTCTTCTATTATGACTTCCACAGCAGCCTTTTGTGCAGCA
The DNA here is from genome assembly GCA_002503045.1 of Euryarchaeota archaeon UBA39. GTDB lineage: Archaea > Thermoplasmatota > Poseidoniia > Poseidoniales > Thalassarchaeaceae > MGIIb-N2. Next base: position 1,815 of record DAQW01000014.1, read on the forward strand.
GCTACACCCGGAGGTTGGCTTCCTGAAAGTAACCAAGAACGACTATGATTCAGAGCATGTAGACGCATTTGTTCAGTACCAGCAACAATTCCTCCTTGAACACCCATTGCCTTAGAATACGACCCTACCTCGAAATCAACGCGTCCTTGGAGACCGAAATGGGCAACAATTCCACGACCATCACCAAGCACCCCTTCCCCATGACAATCATCAACGAAAACCATTGCATCATATTCTTCTGCAACTTTGACTATCTCATCTAATGGTGCGATATCCCCGTCCATACTGAAAACACCATCTGTGATGATTAATTTTCGATTTGCATCTTGATTATCTTTCAAAACCGCCTCTAATGCGGCAACATCATTATGAGGATATACTGCACGTTGTGC
>DAQW01000014.1:2592-23818 GCA_002503045.1 Euryarchaeota archaeon UBA39
ATATCCTCTTTACCATTAACCAAAGTTGGGATTAAACCAACATTGGCAGTATATCCTGCAGAATAAATCAATGCTGCTTCTACTCCCTTGAAATCAGCTGCGACCTTTTCCGCCTCTAAATGGATATCCATAGTACCTGCAATTGCCCTTACTGAGCCACTACCTGCACCATATAATCTGGTTGCTTCTATTGCTGCATCAACCACTTTCGGATGTGTCGATAGATTAAGATAATTATTTGCTGACAGCATTATTGTCTCTTTCCCATCAATAGACACTCGAGGTGCATTGGCTGATTCTAAAACGGGTGGTTCCCAATTCAAACCTGATTTTTCAAGTTCTGCATATCGCTCTCTCATCCAATTGAGGTCCTTGGCCATACAACCGCGATGTTCCTTTGCAACATGATGGTTCCGTTCATCGCTGATTTGAAACGAAAGGACGGAGAGGACGTTTTATGGGACACAGCACTAGAGCTAAAATCCTAGGGATCTCCCAAGATGGAGGAGTACCTCATCCAGGATGTTATTGCAAAACTTGCGAAACATATGCAAGAACAAACATGCAACTATCCCCTACATCTCTAGGAATCATTGATGGAGAACAGTTGCACTTAATCGATGTAAGTAGAGATTTAGATCGACAGCTAAGAAAAATTGCGGCTAAAGAAGTTACAGATATTTGGTTGACACACGGTCATTTAGGGCACATAGATGGAATAGGATTATTTGGAAAAGAAGTAATGAATTCTAAGGGAATAAATCTTCATGCGAGTCAGTCAATGATTGACTTAATCCAAAATTCTCCAAAGTGGAAAAATTTAATCGACGATGGAACATTTATCCCCTGTGAATTCAAAAGTAACGAACCTATTCAAATTTCTGATACTCTCCGAATTACTCCAATCCAAGTCCCTCACAGAGACGAATTGACAGATACGCATGCATTCAAAATCGAGGGAGCGAAAAAAACCATGCTCCACCTGCCCGATCATGATTCATGGGATGAAACATTAGAGATGGTATCAATGAAAACAGTACATGAATGGTTTATTTCATTAAATGTAGATATCGTATTACTTGATGGCACATTTTGGTCGAAAAACGAATTAGGGCGACAAAATGATGTCCCTCATCCACCTGTTTTAGATTCATTAAAACGGTTAGGTAATAAGAAAAGTCAGAAAGTAGAAATCTACTTTATTCATTTTAACCACACAAACCCTCTTCTAAATCCCAAATCAGATGAAACAAAACGAATAAACGATTCAGGTTGGAAAATCTCGAAAGAAGGTGAGGTATTTCTACTCTAACAACCAAACGGAATAAGTAAATGGGGCGACTATTCGCACTACTACATGCGCCTCTCAGGAACGGTCACTAGTGGACTTGGTCGAGCGGCAATTTTCATGTCACAACCGCATTACCAAGACCAATTTCGAAAAATATTAGGAGCAACTGCTTGGCCAGGTACATTGAATGTCCATGTAGAAAATAGTGACTTAAGCAACTACATCGCTTTACGCCAAAAAGCAGGAATTGATACCTTAGGCCTAAATGAAGAATTGATTGGAAAAGTTTCAGAAATTGATACTTCTTCTGTTGAAGCTCTTAGAATAAGAGGATTTCTTAGGGAAGGAAGATCGTTTGGAGGAGCAACCGCATTTGTTGCAGAAATTGGTACTTCTGAATCTGATGTAGTTCCTTGTGCAATTCTAATTCCTGATCTTACACGCCATGTAGAAGTGATAGAAGTAATTGCGGATGTGTTTTTGAGAGAATCTTTAGACCTTAGAGACGGTTCAGTCGTTAACCTCAATCTCTTCATCAATTGAAGTCATGCCCAAAATCCAGCCTCTCTGTAAAAATAATTCAATCTCCCTACGGGCTATTTCCTGCCAACGCTCATGCATTCTTTCCTCACGACTAAATGGAGGATTTGACCAAGCCGCGACAGCTTCTGTTGGCATTAAATCAAGACTTGGTAAAGCAGAATGATTGATTGTCCATAAAATAAGCCAATCTGCAGAAGAACGTCCGAGATCTATTAATTCATTAGGGCGATGTAATGCACGAATTACATCCGATAATTCAATTCTATTGGTAGCAAGGCCATGTAAAGCGGAAGCAATCCGACGTACTTGATTCCATAAGAAAGATTCTGCTTCTATTCGGAAACCCACTACTCTACCTGAATAATCAACCCAAGGAGTACAACTATGGATGGTTCGAACCGTTGTCCTATTTTCCTCAACTCTACAAAAATTTGTAAAATCATGTCCTCCTTCAAAAATTCTACACCAACGAGCAACTCGTTCAGGAGATACATCCACTGGCCAACCAGATAAGGCTTGAAGACGATAGTAGTAAACACGACGTTTTGCAACTCGAACAAATACATCATCAGATACTGCATAGGCACCCCAAACAAAAATATCATCCGGTAATCTGTCGTTAATAGCTCTAAGGAAATTATCCTCTCCTATACTTGACCATCTTTCCGCAGGAAGATCAAATGAACCAAGATTCATCCTAACATGAACACCTGCATCTGTTCGTGACGAAATCCAAATATGGTTGTCTGAATCTAACCAATCAAGTTTTTTCAGTACTTTTTCTATTTCTCCTTGAACAGTGCGAACATCAGGCTGAAGTTGCGAACCATGGAATTTGTCTCCAAGGTATCCGAAACACAATACTAGTCGTTGAGTTTCTAATATTGAGGCCTCAGATTCTTCAGCCTCAGTCATGTTTCGCCCTCACTCTTCGAGTGCGAGATATTCCACGGCTTCCTCTGTTGATGCGAATCCCATCCCTAGGAAAGCGAACTCGACTGCGACTGGAATAAACTGCTTTGCGAATGCTTCACTTCTGTCGAAGTTGGTTTTGAAATCAATGTTGTCAATAAGCATCTTAGCCGCTTGGAAAAGATCGGCAGAAACATCAAAATCATCAGAAGAATCTCCTAATTCTTTCAGTTTCTTTAGTTCTCTTATCGCTTTAGGAATCCTATCGAATTCAATCAAAGCATTGGCTAAAGCAGCTTGATATTCTGTACTCTCAGGATCCATTTTTGCTGCTTTTTGGAAATAAGCGGCAACCTGTCCTTCATTTATTCTCTCTTTGCCCTTTTCATCGAAATTTCCATTGGCTTGAATCTCAAAAAGTGCAGCTTCTGCCCAACCATGAAAACCTACTGGACTGTCACCATGTGCCTCGATTATTGCCTCAAAATTCGCCATTGCACCCATGTAATCTCCACTCATAATACATTGTGCTGCCTTAACTGTCAATTCTTCATCCACCATGTGACCACCAGAGGGTCGTCTGCACCGGTAGTTCATCAACGGTGCGGATGAATTGAAATGTCTAAACTAACTCAATCTCCGAAGATTCATCTGAAACTTGAGGTTCTTCAACACCAGCAGATTCGCCATCTGTCGGAGCACCGGGTCTAGTTCGCAATTCATTTACCAATGCATAAACATCCATTGGTCTTCGAATCCCATAGAAACAATCTTCTGGATCTAAATCTACTGTAGTTCTGGTTCTCTGAAGACGGATGACCACGAACAATAATCGAATCATTCGAATAATGAAATTACTACTCTGTTTGGTTGCTGCATCTGAAACTTCTGCAGCGGCACCGCCGCCTACTGAGATGGAATCTTCTCGCAAACCCATTCCGGATGCAGTTATGACGTGAAGACTACCATAGCCGAATATCCGTCCAATCAAACTTCTTTCTACTTTCAGATTCTCAATTTTTGTCAAACTAATCGCATGACTATTCGCATCAATGAATTTCAAAAATTCTTTCTTAAGGTAAACTTGCTTGTCGGTAATAACATAGGTAAAGGCGCGCTGATACATTACCGTTAAAACAAACATTACAGAAGAATATATGACTCCAAAATAGAGATAAAACGAATCATTCCAATCTGGGAGAAAACCACTAGGGGCTTCTGCAACGAGACCAATTAATACTCCAGCAGGACCATCAGTAAACACCCATTCAAGGAAGAAAAATCCAGGTGTTAATGAAATTAACAGTAAAGAAACCGTATACCATCGTCCAGATGTACTGAAATTAACAAAATTATTGCACCAAGTTATTGCCAACATTAGTACAAAGAAACCAGTTACTCCAAACAGATCTGAGAGCCCATGAAGTATTGACAAGAAAGAAGACAATCCTCCTTCTCCTGACGGACTATTCATTGTAGCACCCCACCAGAATAACATATGAATAATGAATACGGTAAATACCAAAACGTATCTTGGAAACATCGAAAGAAAACTTGGGCCTGAACGATAAAATGGTTGTTCGTAGGAAGACATCTCAGGAACTGCACGTCGTGCAGCCTCAACATCTAACCCTTCCTTAAATGACTCCATTTTCTCCCCCATGTCTATCCCTCTGTTACAATGTCTTACGGGTTCGTATTTAACGACATTCCGGTAACGTTCATCTTAATGCAAAATTCCCCATGAATGCTCAGCATTTCCTCTTATCCAAGAATAGTCAGAAGCAGTGCGCACCTCAACCTCATCCATAATTACTAATTTCTTGACCGTTAATGGATACTCGTTGTAAGTAAAATGAGATTCAAGACCCATTCTAGTAGGTTGATCAAAGGTCCAATGTGCCCTACTGGTAGCATCTAAAATCATACTTAATTGTGTCCTCCCATTCCAAACTCGAATCTTAAATGATGGTAGAGCGTTTCCATCTGAATCTAACAATGAATCAGAATTAGATTTTATCAACTCTACTTCACATCGTTCAAATCTTTCAGTTCTACCCCTACGAGCGTCGTGAAATAATCCAGCGGTTCGAAGGGGTAATCTATGCCTATCCCTTCGTTTCCAAGGAGTAGAATCATTGGCAGTTACAGAAAGGGAAATATGAGGCATGAACCAATCAAAATATGAGCCATCGTCAAAATGTAAGAAACCCCAAAACCAAGGAACTGAGGGTGCTTGAACGACAACTTTCTGAAAATATGCTGTTCCTTCAACATCTTTACCATCAATCGTTCCAGATGTTTTAGTCCCATGTAAACGGAGAATATCATACCCCATCGATCCAGTAAACAAGTTATGTGATCTAGTTGCCGCAGAAAGAGGTGGGTTCCAAGGAGTCATTTCTAAATTAAAAGAAGAAGGAGCACCTTGATCAACCATTTTTTTGTCTGACATTAAACGTAACCAAAAAGCACTATTATCGGGCCTAAGGCCCATTGACAAATCATCTTCAGTCAGAGGAACAATCGCACCTCCAGCGTCATCTGAAGGCCAGAGTTTATGCCGATGGTCAAGAGCTAGCATTCTGCATTTTCTTAATAATAATGGCTCAAACATTTTCTCTCCATCATACCACCATGCACAAACCATCCCCCCTAATGTATGTCCTCCATCATCATCTGTATGGAAACGTTGGCCTTCCCAAGGGACTCCATTCACGTCAATTGAAACTGTATCCTTTGTCGACCAAAGAACCATCAGCTGTTTTGATCGTTCAGGATGTTCCTCGCAGGGTAAAACAACCAACCACCACCACCATTGCCAAGTTAAGCGATGTAAGGGCGGCAAGAAATCGAGGCGCCAAAGGGTATCGATATCCCCCTCGAAACGATCCATGGGCAGCGAGGTGCAGTAAGGCTGATGAATTTAATACCCTAATCAATCTCTCTTCTACCCAAGAAAGATTGACCAATTAAAATCCAAATCCCGATATATAACAACAAGACAAATGATGAAACCAACAAAGAGGCAATTGGAGAACCCGGGACCATAACAGGTTCATTCCAAAATATTGAGAACACTACTGAGGAATTAAATAAACCAGAACCAATGATATCATAGTAGCCAGAATCAGGCCATGCAATTAATGCTGCAGAATTAACCATCTCCAACCCCCAATGTGAGATTGAAAGCCATGCGACAATACTTTGACCGGAAGAAAGCAAGGAAAAGAAGGCCATGATAAATTCCCATACACCCATAACCATTGCAATATAAATTCCAAACTTCTTTGAAATCACTCCGAGAGCAGAAAATGTAGTTGAATAAGCCAACAAAACAAGGGCAGAAGTAATTCCAATAATCAGCCAAACTGTCAAATCTTCAAACCTAAATATAGAATCCCCTGGGCCGATGAAACTAGTAACTAATCCAACTAAAATTGCTAAAATAATCATGTATGGTGCAGCAATAGACATAAATCCAAGAATACGATAAACGAAAAATTCAGCGCGATGGATTGGCTTTCCAACCAAATAATACATGGTACCAGAAGCCATCTCATCCCGAATCAAACCAGTAGCTAAAAACAATGGAATGAAAATCCCTAACAAAAACAAAAATGCCACTTTTCCGACTGCAAGAACGAATCCTCGATGTAATGATTCCAAGACAAATTCATCTTCTGAGGGATCTTCATCTACTAATTGATCCGCTTCAATGGAAACTAAATTCCCTTGATCGTCATAAACAAGTTCCACATCACAGCTTATTCCATTTCGATTAGAATCAGAATTGAAACTGAAACTATCATCCCAAAAGAACTGAGGGTTCGATGTAAATGACGAATCTGCAATAATATCCCAATCACGTAAACAATCTCCATCGTCATCGAATCCCTGACTAGTATTGCCAGATGAAACGTCAATATCAAATCCATCTTCATCAATATACATCGACCTTGGATCCTGAGGGATAGGAGTCTCGGAGGCCCCTACAAAATCACCCCATTCAAGATACTGATACCATTTTTCTGATTCAACTCCTACTGTTCCATTTACTTGAATCAATCCATTAAATCGGATTGTTCCTTGAGAAGTTAAACAAGAGCGCCCAATTTGCAAGTCATATTCTTCCTCGTAATCTGTACAATCAGTAAAATTCCCTACCTGTGCCCATCCTTTATTCAGAGTATTTGGAGGATTTCCAATCCATGTGTATGATTCTATAATTGCATTCCCTCGATAGGTATGATTTCCAGTATGATTTGCTTCATTCCAATTAAGCCACTCATCACTAACAAAAACACCTGAACCGGGGAATTCAGCACTATTCCAATCAGATGTACCCCACTTCCTTTCTTGCCCAAGAGGATAGCCGTCTTCATCCCAATCTTCTGAGTCACCGTCATCATCTACAGGTTCAATTCCTTCGACCATTGCTTCTGCATATGTTGCCAACAAGAGTACCATCAGTAAGAAACCAACTCCTCCAATTACCCAAGTAGAAGCACGCACTCTAAGTTGACGAGCAGTAAACTCAATTATTGCACCAGCCTTCCTATCTAAACCGCTCCAAACACTGTTGAGAATAATTCGGTCAGGTAATGCTGATACAGGAGGATTGGAAGTACCCTGAAGAGGAGAAATAGGTTGTTGGTCAGAGACCAAAGTTAAATCCTGATCACGCGTTTTTTCAGTCACGCTCTCCCCTCCATCAGGTAGGCTAAAAGACTCTCAAGATTATCATCAGGATTCTGGATAGATGAAACTCGAAGACCAGATGAAGTAATCAAAGTGGGTAGAACTGAGTGGACTGCATCCAGGTCATTTGTCTGAATCTCTAGTTGATGAGGGTGAGGGAATCTCACCCCATGCACTTCTTCAACCACAAGAGTTCGAGCAGCCAATTCACGAGGAGTATCAGTCGTTAGAAGAATACGATGAGGATGTTTATCCAACATCCCACGTATTGCATGTAAATTACCTAATGCCAATAAACGACCATTATGAAGAATGACAATCTGTTCTGTTATTCGTTCAATCTCAGAGAGTATATGGCTGGAAACAATCACAGTTTTACCCATTCCACCAATTTCTCGAATCACATTCATTATGGTAGTTCGTGCAACTGGGTCGCATCCTTGGAGAGGTTCATCAAGAATAATCAAATCAGGGTCATTCACTAATGCATGTGCAATCTTAACCCGTTGCCTCATTCCCTTACTGTATTTTCCAATCTGCTTATGTGCCACATCGGACAAATTAACAAATTCCAAAACATGATCTGCTCTAGCAGAAGCCTCATCCCTAGTGAAACCATAAAGTCGGGCCAAAGTAGAAACGAAATCATGGCCAGTCATCCAATCATAGAGTTTCTCTCCCTCTGAGACATAGCCAACTCTAGAATAAGGAGCAGGGTTACGCCAAGGATCTATACCAAATAATCTCACAGTACCTTGACTAGGTTTCAAACGCCCTACTAGAATCTTAAACAAAGTACTTTTTCCGGCCCCATTAGGGCCTAGAATTCCAGTTACTCCTCCCCCAATAGCTAGACTAACATCATTTAAACCAATTACTTGCCCATACCATTTTGATACATGATCCAACATTACCGCTGGCACTGAATTATCTACTTGGATACTAGTTGGAGTGTGCTCACCAACTTGTTCAGGATCAGGAATCATTCTCGAGTCACCTCCAAACTATTTACTCTAACAGAAATGATATACAACGAAATGACATTCATTGCAAGTAAAGAAACCGCGGAAAAGGCAACTGGATGATCATATCCAGGATTTATCCCCATTACTAGTTGACCAATATGCGCAAGATTGTCATATGGGCTTAGAATGTATACAATACTTCGATCAAATAAACTATCAATAAGAAAAGCCACTAATTTAGTACCCAAGATTATCGAAAGAAATCCTACTGCTGGGAAGAACTTTCCTTTGGAAATAGCAGATAAAGCCATCCCAATTGAAGTATAAGTGATTATCAAAAGTATACTAATCCCTAATCCAGACACAAATAATGGAAATGAATCAAACAAGTAGGCCCAACCATGCCCTTCGACAACTATGGCCAACGAATAATAAGAAACATAAGTTAGTAGAATCACTCCTCCAAGGATACTGGCTACTGAAAGATATTTCATCACCGCATAGTCAAGACGATTGATTGGACGAGAGAAATATATCGCAGAGGTGCCATGAGCTCGATCTTCAGAAATCATTCCGCCAATAACTAGAGCAGTTAATAGTGGCCACCACAATGCATTTCTTGGAAAGAAACCTAAGATTTTGGAATAAATATTGTTTCTATTCAGTCCAAAGGGACGCATGATTTCTGGTTCTCCAATTAAAGACCCGAGAATCAAGAAACCTAGAGTACTCATCGAAGAGATTAGAATGAATAGTACTGCTAAACGAATAAAAGGATGATAGTATCGATGCCCTTTCGAAGTAATTATTCCGTACACATGATGGCGATAAATTGCATAATTCCGAGTCCATCTTGGACCAAGTTTACCTCTCCATGGCCGATATACTTGATTGAAGATTGTCCCAACTTCAGTTTGACCTTGTGAAACCGCTGCAAATGCGTTTTCATCTCCATCTCCTGAGCCAAATGCGGCTTCCATACGAGTTACCCCAAGAGAATTCATTTCTCCATCGATTGGAGGTCTAATCTCTGAACTGTTTTCAGAAGGTTGTTCAGTCATATTGAAGCACCACCTATTGAGCCATCTCCAATTACTTGAGATTCAGGAATTGAATTCAATAATTCAGAAGCACTACGAGTGCCATATCCTAATTTATCCATAATTAGAAGGAAAAGGTCTTCCAAACTAGGTTCATATTCTTCCATCTGTCTAATTTGAACTGATACTTTAGATGCACAACTGAGAATTGTATCTACTGTCGATTCATCTTCTCGAAGGACTCGCATTATCCTCCCCAATCTACGGACAGTTAGTCCGGAATCTTTCAACTGCTGCTCCATCTTACTAGCACCTCCCCAAACAGAAATCTCAATCTCTCTGTCGATTTGACGGGCCAAGTCTTCTATTCGTCTATGTACGACTACTCTTCCCTTGTGAATCATTATTACACGATCACACACTATCTGTACATCGTCCATCAAATGACTACTCATGAGAATAGAACGACCTCCCCCACGAACAATATTGAATAGAGTATCAAGCATGAATCCTCGATGTTCCTGATCTAAACCATTAGAAGGTTCATCCACAATTAGTAATTCAGGATCATGAATAATTGCGCATGCTAATTTAGCTGATTGTTGCATCCCAGTAGAAAACGTTCCAATCTTTCGATAACGTTGATCTCTAAGACCAACATATTCCATTACTTCATGTGTTCTTTGATTCGCAACAACAGGAGACATCCCTAATAATTCCCCCGAATATCGGACCTGATCAACTGCATTCAAATCTGGATTCAATGTATCATATTCAGCCATATATCCAATCTTACTTCGAATAGCATCGCCTTCAGTCCTAATATCATGTCCAAGCACTTTTCCTTCCCCTGAAGTAATTTGGATAAGCCCCAATAGGGTCTTTATCAAAGTGGATTTTCCTGCCCCATTTGGCCCAAGTAAACCAATAGAACCGCGAGGTAATTGGATGTCTACGTTATCTAGAGCAACATGAGGCCCGTAATTCTTCGTTAGGCTCTTGGCTTCAATTAGCCAATCGCTATTTAGAGAGGCCAACCTGCTCCACCCAAAGGGTAATTGTTCGACGAGACACTTCAATCAACCGACGGAATGATTCATTCAATATCCTGAATCTTTATTCCGCCTCTAGTTCGAACTGCGATACCTTTAGAGAAACTCATTATCTCATTTGAAGTGCATTTTGAAACCCCATGTGCAACTAATTCCCCATTAGAATTAACAATCAAACATGCAAGGCCTGGAGCAATATGGGCATCTACTTCCTCTATGAAGCCATGTATTACATTCCTACCATCTCTGACAAATGGAATTGCATCTTCTTGTAATACTAACTTCGGTAGCCTTGCACCGAATGAATGCAAATCTTTGGCGCCTTCGTTTGTTAGAGATATCCCGCCATCATGAAGACGCGGAGAAAGTACATGGCGGCCATCGGCAGTGAAAACATTCCTAATTCTACCAGTCGAAGAACGATCAACTGTCATGTCTTCCAACCATTTCTCTGTAGATTCCCTAGAAGCATTCAAAAAAACAGAACATTTTGCCGAAATCTGGCTTTTTTCTAACCAATTAAAAATTTGATTCCGCAACTCTTTTTCAATCGCTTCACCCGTACTTTCAAGAATAGAAATATTAGTTGGATCCAATCCAAATTCTCTTAATTTGTCATCAGATGGAAGGGTTAGTGAAGACCAAATGGAATCAAATGCTTGAATATGGCAAAGAGGTGCCCAATCCTCCAAATCGAATGGTAACAAACCATTTGGAGTTTGAATCAGAGGAATAAGATTAGGATTATGTGACAAAGCCCGAATAATATCCGACTTAACAGAATCACGCCATGGAGAACGGCCAGACATAATCAACAACACACCCGGATTCTGCATGGTTTCTCCCTTCCAATTAGTCAGAGGAGGAGTCCAACGTTCGCAAATCAAAGCATTCGCATGAAGTAGATGAGGGCGAGCTCCCGAATCCGAAGTCCAACGTTCTGAACCAGAACGAACAGGGAACGATGAACGAATAATTTCAGAAGAAGTGATATCTTCATTCAGAATCAATTTATCTTTCAGAAATAGGTAAGCTTCCCTCAACTCAGGACTAGAATGACTCCGTTGTTCAACAAGAGACCATATCTTGCCTGAACGTACAGCTTCCCTACATCTTGCTAATTCTGCTTGAGTAATCTCTAGGTTATACCTAGCAAGTAAATCCGTTCTTTGTTTTTCTTCCATTTCCCGAACTTCAGATGGAGTTACACCATTCAAAATTCTTGAAGGAAACGGCCACTCCTTCAAATTACCAATTCTTACCGTTCCATGGGGAGTCAAAAGTCGCCCATCGCGTGCAAAAAGTGCATAGGCGGCACTATCAAACAAATCAACACCCAATGCTATACTCATGGGAAATAACATTGGATGCCCACATCCAAATAGATGAATTGGTCGATTAACAGGAATTGTCTCCTTTACCGCTAAAATAATCTTCACAAGATCGAGATATCGATGCCGTTCCATTATCGGAACAATACCTCCAATTGGATGGACTGTAAAACCACGGAATTTTCCTGAAACAGACCCCATTTTTTCTGCACTTTCAGATCGGAGAAAATCATGAAGTCCGCCTTGTATTGGTCCATTTAATAGAAGATCAGGGCCTGCTTCATCTAGTGATTCAGGAGCTCTTTGAACTGTTTCTAAAACGGCATCTTTCAATTCATCTATTGATTGGTCGGGACGACCAAAAACATCGAGCATTGTGCCTATATCTACTCCAATATCTCGTTGGAAGGCAACAATTTCCTTCACTCCGACATCAATATCACCATATACATATGACTGAAAAGTTCCAGAATCAGTAACAATGATTCCGGGGAAATCAAGTAATTGATGAACTCCTTGCTCTAAAGCTGGTAATCTTAATTTTTCATGTTTCCAAATCACATAGGAATTTGTAATCAATGCCTGAACTCCAAAATCTTCCAACATTTCTCTTGGTTCAATAGTACGAATATTTGGATTGACAACAGGAAGTAACATTGGAGTCTCTAAAATTCCGTGATTAGTGAAAAGACGGCCTAATCTTGCGGCTCCATCCCTAGTTGTAACCTCAAACTTTCCTAAATCCTGCGGGCGGCAGGGAGATGTATCGAACCTGGCACCCATGTGTCTACCGCTGAGTCATCCCATCATGACCCTTGCTACTCAAAACCTCAAGTAAAACGAGAAACATAGATTTAATTTTAACAAAAAGTAACTCCACTTTTTTCCAACAAAAAATCCTTTACTATCCCATCATAATGTTCTAAAATACCAATATCGAAAAATACAGTTTGGATACTTCCATCAGAAAGAAGGTCAGTCTGAATTTGACTCAATGTGTTTGGAGCAGCGCCACAAGCCACACAAGCTCCATCAAGACCCACTACTATTTTGACCAAATTATCTTCAACCTCTCCTTCTCTAACAGTCAAAGCCCCTCCATGGCCGGTCAATGAGGCGCGGACATCACCTAAACGTGCCATTAATGAAGGCACTAAATCTGGATGTAATCCATCTTCTTGATTCGTAAAATCAGATTGGCCCACTAATTCTGTAATTGGTAATGAAAGAACTCTAGCATCCTCTCTAGGATCAATTACTTCTTGAAGACGGCGATTTGCTTCTTCATGCATCTGAAGACGAATTTGATTGCGATATTCGTCGGCAAGATCATCTGACATTGGCTCCCTCATCCCTTCCAGAATATACAGACATTTAATGTAAGTACAAAGAAAAACCACGAATTCATAAACAAGTCCTTTATCGACAAGGCATGGAAGAAAAGCAACCTCCCCTTTTGAAAATTGAAGGGCTGGAGGCATCCATTGATGAAACTCAGATTCTTAAGGGGATAAATCTTGAAATTTTACCCGGTGAAGTACATGCAGTAATGGGTCGAAATGGAAGTGGGAAATCGACAACTGCTCATGTGTTAATGGGGCATCCAGACTACGAAGTAACAAAGGGGAAAATCCACCTTGAAGGTAACGATTTACTAGAAATGGAGGCTTATGAAAGAGCAAGAGCAGGAGTCTTTCTTTCATTCCAATATCCACATTCTGTCCCTGGTTTACAAGTAGGTAATTTTCTCCGACGATCAGTGTCTGCTATCAGAGGAGAAGAAGCAGCAAAGGGACCAGAATTCAGAAATATGCTAAAAGAAGGAATGGAACAACTTGGATTAGACCGTTCTTTCCTATCTAGATATGTTAATGATGGATTTAGTGGTGGAGAGAAAAAGCGATTTGAAATTTTACAAATGATGCTAATCAAACCGAAGTTAGCAATTCTTGACGAAACAGATTCAGGATTAGATATTGATGGGATAAGAACCGTTGCTCAGGGCGTAGATTCTGCAATACGTGGCAGCAATTCAGGAGCCCTAATTATTACTCATTATAACAGAATTTTAGAACATGTAAAACCAGATAGAATACACGTTTTAATTGATGGTAGAATAGTAAAATCTGGTGGACCAGAACTCGCAACAGAATTAGAAGAAAGAGGATATGACTGGATTGAACAGGAGTTGATGGATAATGAGTGAAGATGCCAGAGAAGCTGTAGGTGACTACAAAGCAGGATGGCACGACCCAGAAAACGCCACAATCAGATTTGATTTTGGACTCTCAGAACAAGTTGTTAGAGATATTTCTGCACTAAAAAACGAGCCGGAATGGATGACCGAAATTCGTGTAAAAGCCTACCATCACTTCATGGAACGACCAATGCCTACGTGGGGGAATATGCACATGCTTGAAGAGATTGATTTTGACAAAGTATGCTATTACCTTAGGTCATCAGATGCTACCGAGAAAAACTGGGAAGACGTCCCAGATGATATTCGAAATACGTTTGATCGATTAGGGATTCCTGAAGCAGAACAAAAATGGCTTTCTGGAGTAACTGCCCAATATGAATCAGAAGCTGTTTACCATAGCATTAGGGAAGACTTGGAAGAACAGGGAGTGATTTTTCTTGATATGGATAGTGGGCTGAGAGAATACGAAGCAATCGTAAAGAAATACTTTTGTTCAGTTGTTCCGTTCTCAGATAACAAATTCTCTGCCCTAAATACTGCTGTTTGGTCAGGTGGTTCATTCATTTACGTTCCAAGTGGAGTGCATGTAGAAATGCCTGTGCAAGCATATTTTAGAATCAATGCGAAGAATATGGGCCAATTTGAAAGAACACTAATTATTGCCGATGAAGGAAGTAGTGTTCACTACGTTGAAGGCTGTACTGCACCAACATATTCAACAGATTCACTACATTCTGCAGTTGTTGAATTGATTGCTCTACCTGGAGCACATATTCGGTATTCAACAGTTCAAAACTGGTCTGCAAATGTGTATAATTTAGTAACTAAACGAGGTATTGCACATGAAAATGCAACAATTGAATGGATTGATGGAAACATCGGATCAAAACTTACGATGAAATACCCTGCTGTGATTCTAAAGGGAGAAGGGGCACATGCTGAAGTAATTTCTGTGGCTTACTCTGGCAAAGGACAACATCAAGATGCTGGAGCGAAAATTCACCATTTAGCAAGTAACACCACAAGTAAGATTCTTTCGAAGAGCATTAGCAAAAATGGTGGACGTGGATCATATAGAGGGATGGTTACAGTTTCCCCGAAGGCAGAAAATTGCAAAGTTAACGTTGTTTGTGATGCATTACTGTTAGATGAAGACAGCCGTTCAGATACTTACCCAACAATGGAAGTTGGAAATTCAGGTGCTAGATGTGAACATGAGGCATCTGTAAGTAAAGTCAGTGATGACCAATTGTTCTACTTGATGAGTAGGGGGCATTCAGAAGAAGAAGCATTGGCTCTAATTGTGAATGGTTTCTTTGAGCCATTTACTCGTGAATTACCAATGGAATATGCAGTTGAACTAAATCAGTTAATGGCACTTGAAATGGAAGGAAGTATTGGGTGATTAGTCAATATGAGTTCTTCGTATCTTGAGCATGCAAATACTGACAAAGCCGCACACATCTGGAGATATACATCTTGGAAAAAAACACATCCAACTGGAATAATCAATGATATTCCCGAATCCAATTCGCCTGAAATCTCAATTTCCCTTGTAAATGGAAACCCGATACCTGAAGGCGTTTCAATTCATGATGCAACAGATTCAGACATTGAAAGACTTGGACATGAACTAGATTTTGACCATGGGAGTGCTGCTCCTAAATTTATTACTGCCCTTGTACCGAAAGTAACAATATTATCAATTAAAGATAAGGTAAAAATAGAGAGCCCACTTATTGTCAAAATTTCTACCTCCGGTAATATTTGCACAGCAAGGTTACTAATTGACATTGGAAGTCAAGTTGAAGCAGAAATAATTACGATTATTGAAGGAGATGCGAATTGGACAGGTATTCTGAGAGAAGGAAAATATGGAGCAAATGCAATAGTGAACGATGTAGTAACTCAAATTACTGGAAATCGATTACTTCGTTGCGACGCGTTATCTCTTGAAAGGGATGCACAGGTTAAGGCTGGAACCGTTAATGCATCCTCATCTCAAGCAAAAGTCGATATTAGGCATTGGCTTAACGAACCGGGTTCTTCTCTAAAAGTAAATGGATCAATCCTTTCATCTAATGAAGACCACTTGGACTCCCATATCGAAATTATCCATACAGGTAGAGACACACGTAGTAGATTAGAATGGCATTCTGCTTGTGGTGGAAAAAGTAACACTACTGGAACGGGGATGTTGAAAATTGATGCTGGTGCCAAAGGAGCGGATGCTGGGCAACTTTTCCATAATTTACTCATTTCTGAAAGAGCTAAAGCAAATTCAATTCCAGAATTAGAAGTTCTAGAAAGTGAAGTAGTTGGATGCGGCCATGGAACAGCAAATGGTCCATTGGACGAACAACAATTGTTTTACCTCTCAACAAGAGGGTTTGATGAAGAACAAGCAAGATCCGCGCTTATTGCTGCATTTCTAAATGCTCCACTTTCTGATATGGGCTCTGAACCACTACATGGGTGGTTAATTGAACGTATTGAGAAACATCTCAATATGATCTGAACCATACACGGGTTGAAATCCAATTATCCCTTCGCAGTGCTATGGGACTAGACCTTGAAGCCATTCGGGCAGATTTCCCCATCCTTAGTAGAACGATGGACGGAGGCCGTCCGTTGGTCTATCTGGATAATGCAGCAACTACCCAAAAACCAAAGCAAGTAATAGAAGCAATGAACTCATATTATGAAAATACAAATTCTAATGTCCACAGAGCGGTTCATACCTTAGCAGGTGAAGCAACAGAAGGATACGAAAACGCTAGAACTGAAATAGCGGCATATTTTGGTTCCCCGCGTGACCATTTAATTTTCACAAGTGGGACTACTGAAGCAATAAATTTGGTTGCCTATGGTTGGGCTCGAGCAAATCTCTCCAAAGGAGATGTAATAGTCACTACAGAAATGGAGCACCATGCAGATATTGTCCCATGGCAAATTCTTTCTAAAGAACGAGGTATAGAAATCAGATATATCCCTCTAGAAAGAGACACATTGACACTAGACATGGATGCCTTTGAGATTGCAGTTAAAGATGCAAGTTTAATCTGCGTAGTCCATACTTCAAATGTTTTGGGAGTTAGGAATGATGTAGAACGTATTATCCAACTCTCAAAGACAAAAGGGAATCGAGGTAATGGAGCATTTGTCATGATTGATGCGGCCCAAGCAGCACCTCATGAAAGAATTAATTTTATTGAATTAGGATGTGATTTTCTAGCTTTAAGTTCCCATAAAATGGGTGGACCTACTGGAATTGGAGGGCTTTTCGTTAAGCCAGAAATCATGGAAACTATGGATCCATTTATTTCGGGTGGAGATATGATTGAAACAGTAACTCTTGAGGGGTCTACATTCCAAAAAGGCCCACCAAAATTTGAGGCAGGTACACCAAGAATCGCTGAAGCTTTCGGATGGCATGCAGCAATCAAATGGTTATCTACTCACAATATGGAGGAAGTGCACGAACATGTGTCAAATCTTGCGAGACATACCGCTGAACAAATGTCAAAAATTTCTGGAATCAAAATCTATGGAAGGCATGATCTTGAAAATTGTTCAGGAGTAGTATCATTTCTGCATGAAAAAATCCATGCTGAAGATCTTGCTCACCTATTAGATTCAGGAGGATTTGCAGTAAGAACAGGCCACCATTGTGCTCAACCACTAATGGAGGCACTAGGAGTATCTAGCACTGCTCGAATCTCATTCTGGCTATACAATACTCAAGAAGAAGCAAATGCTTTTGTGGGACATTTAGAAAGTATAGTAGAACGATTTGGTTGAGTGATTCAGGATGACTAATTGGCCACTGCCACTTAAAAAAATCATAGCAGAATTCCAAGATTGTTTCGATAGAATGGAACGATATGAATTGCTGTTTGATTATGCCAACAAACTACCTCATGAACTTCAATCTAAAGACTGGACAGAAGAAAATAGAGTCAAAGGATGCCAATCAAAGGCACATGTTGAATGTATGATTGATGAAAATGGAGGATTTCAAATCCATGGTGCAGCTGATGCAAATCTCGTACAAGGCCTGATTGCTATTCTAGCGATTGGAGTAGATGGAATGCCTCCCTCTGAAGTGGCATCTCTTAGCCCTAAATTTGTTGATGAAATGGATGTAAAAGCGTCATTAACTCCATCAAGAGCCAATGGATTCCTAAATATGTTTGAAATGATTCGGAACACTGCAGCGGATATGGAAACGGAGGCATAATTATGGGATTATCAGAAGATGTAATTGAATCAATCAGACCAGTACAAGACCCTGAAATGAAAATCGGGGTTGTCGATCTGGGGCTGATTTATGATGTTCGAATCGAACAACAAGAAAATGCAATTCATGCAGAAATAGATTTGACTTTAACTTCCCCTGGATGTCCTGCGGCACCTGAAATAATGGCCGCAGTTCACCGTGCAGGACTAGAGACGAAGGGTATCGATTCGGTACATGTAAACTTGGTGTGGTCGCCCCGTTGGGATCCTAAAATACATGCTTCAGAAGATGCTCAATTTGAATTAGGAATCTTCTAATTTTGGGACTCTTTGATTTAGAATTTTCAACAGCCCTCTAATTGTTACTTCACTAACTCCACAAACTTTGCAAACTTCATTTTGAGTACGATTAGAACCACAATCCGCAGCGGCACGATATAAGAGAACACCGGCTATTCCAGAAGGTTTCTTTCCTTGCCATGCAAGGTCGTCTTTTGTTTGATTCCAAATGTCATTAGCTCTACCCAGTACCCTTGGAGGTAATTGAAGATCAGAGTGGAATTTGTCAAGATATTCTGTTGGTCCAGAAATATGATGTGTTCCTAATTCACGTGCTACTAATCGAATCGTTCTCTTTAGTTCCTTAACTTCCACTTCTGATACCATATCAAATTTCTCGGCTACATCTTCGATTCTTCTGGGGATTCGTGCTTCACGTGCCGCAATATATACACAAGCAGCAGTTACTCCTCTAATCGACCTACCAGTAACCAAACCCTTCTCTACAGCTCTTCGATATAGACTACTGGCTTGGTCTCTTAATTGTGGAGGAAGTTCACCCCTATCACGAATAAATTGCATCGCTTTAGCTAAATTTCTTGAGCGGCTATCTCTAGTCTTAGAGCGTTGATCGATTGTTGCCCTTCTTCTCCAATCCCTTACCTGTTTAGAAGACATCCCATTCAATCTTGCTTTTCCTCCAATCAAATCACGTTTGTCAATAATTGTAGAAAGTCCCTTGTCAGAAAGACTGACAGTAGTTGGGGCACCCACTCTAGATCTATCGGCCCCATCTGAATGATTTACCCATTCAGCTCCAGGATCAATCATATTCTGTTCAGCAACAAATCCACAAACTGAACACACAATCTCTCCTCTAGAAATATCTGTATCCCATTCATTTGAACCACACAATTGGCAAGGTTCAGATTGCCCATCTGTTCTTCTTTGCTTCTGACTAGGCCTTGGTGAGGAAACAAATTCCCCACCTCTTTTCGCACGACTAGTAGTTCCTAATTCTGTTTTTTTCTTGGGTTCCATAATATCCTCTCTTACCAACTCGGGGTTGTATAGTTCGACTCCAGAGTATATAAAACTTACTAATTCTTGGTTATTCTGTATTAATCTCTGAAGTCAATACATTGATTCACAAGAGGTTGAATCAAAGCATGTGGAAGTCATACGTCTGCCAGGCATTCACCATGACACAAGCATTTCAATTGTTGCGGGATTAGAGAGAAGTATTTTGATCGATACAGGTACTTCTTGGCATCAAATTAATATCGAAGAACGAATCAATTCTAAGCTTGAAGAATTACCTAATATTGAGGCGATATTACTGACTCATCGGCATTATGACACTGCCGGAGCCGCTAATTTTCTTAGTAGAAAATTCGGCATTCCGATTCTAATTCATCCTGCTGCTTCCAATTCATTATTATCAAATGATCAACTTACCACCTGGGCATCTAGATATGATTCAGATATGCCAATCACTGAAACAATTCCATTGACTGACGGATGGGAAATGGACTTAGGGGGAGGCACAATCAAATCTATCCATACACCGGGGCACACTAGTTGCCACAGTTCATTTCTGATTCCAGAACTTTCCATTCTATTTTCAGGAGATCTTATTCCTTCGCCAGAATACCCTGGACGAACTGATTTACCTACTGGTAACATCCCTCAAATGCTTGATTCAATTGAGAAGATTATGGAACTCAAACCTGAAGTCATTGTACCTTCAAGGGGCGAAACAATTCGAGGAAAAAATGTTCAAAAAGTTCTGAAAATGCATCGTAATTTCTTTGCTTCAATTATTGAAAAAAGAGGAGAATTACCAATTGAATGGCCTAAGCCCACGGCCACATGCATGTGGTGGACTCCTAATCCTAAATGGGAAATTGATCAATAAATTCAATATTGATCCGGCTCGTCCTTTTTCGCCTTCTTCCATTCTCTATAACAAGGACGACATACGCGGACTCTTCTGACATCTCTCTTGAGTCCATCATCACCCCAAACATCGATAGCATTGTCTATGGCAATTGAACGACCACCAAATCGTTTGTCAGCCCATTTATCGCATTTAGCAACATCACAGGGTATCTCCCCGTCCTCATCATCAGATTTGGCTTTCTTAGCCTTCGGAGCACGATTTGCCCGTGCCTTCTTCTTGAAGCCCATACATTACGCTGTGAAAGGTTGGACATGAATCTTGGGTTCTATTGAGATTTCTCGATGGATGCTTCACGATCTGGCCCAACCCCCACACTGGTGACTGGAATACCGAGTAATTTCTCAATTGTCTCAATGTAGACTTGAGCTTCTTGAGGAAGAACAGAATAGCCCTGACTGGTAGCTCTGGCTTCTCGAGATAATTTTAACCATTCATCAAGAGATAAAGGTGGAAAACCCGGTAATTTCATTGTAATTGGAGTTGCTCGCTCCAGTGAACCAATATCTGCAGGGAACTCATGAACCTGAGAACCATCAATATCGTAGCCAATAACAATCTCAATTTCATCTATTCCACCCAATACATCCAATTTGGTAAGTACAACCTCATCAAATCCATTAACTCTCATAGCATGACGAAGTGGAACAATATCCAACCAACCACAACGTCTTGGCCTACCAGTAGTGGTGCCAAATTCATGACCCACGTCG
>DAQW01000054.1:0-27268 GCA_002503045.1 Euryarchaeota archaeon UBA39
ATGGACTTCTGCAAATCAGACCATATGGGGCACTCCTACTGAATTGATGACTACGACTCAATACACAATTTGGGCGAACAATACAGGCGGTTCTGTTTCAGCTATGTTGAATATTACAGTAAATGATGAAGTTCCAACGACCCTATCATATTCCAATCCATACATCCTCCTCACCAATAACACTGCAATGACTCCTCATAATCCAATAACAACTGGTCCAGGTGTAGTAGTGACATGGAATATTGTTGGAGAACTCCCTGAAGGAATTACGTTTAATTCAACCTCTGGAATTATTTCTGGAACACCAACTGAATTGATGTCTACAACACAATACACCATTTGGGCCAATAATTCAGGAGGTTCAATTTCTACTGTGATTAACATTTCAGTAGTTGATCAATTACCGTCGTTAACCTATCCTTTGATTTCTCTCTATTTGGTAGTCAATACAATCAATTCAGACATTCCATTCGAACCATCACTCTCTGGTCCCGGCGAGATTATTTCGTGGGAAATGGCTGGAGCATTACCCTCTGGTATGCAATTCAATTCTTCAACAGGTATTCTTTCTGGTATTCCTACCGAACTTTGGGCTACTGCGAATTATACCGTATGGGCGAACAATACAGGCGGATCAATCGATTTCTCATTCAGTCTTACTGTTGTTGATCAAGTCCCGAATGAAATTGGTTATTCAGATGTCAATCTAACTTTAACCAATAATACTGCTATGTCTCCAGAACAACCTTTGATTACAGGGCCAGGAACAATTACTTCTTGGGCTATTGATGGTGAATTGCCTAACGGCATTTCATTCAATCAATCAACTGGTGAGATTTCTGGAACCCCAACAGAATTGTGGCCAATCACTCCGTATACGGTATGGGCAAACAATTCCGGAGGATCTGTGTTCGTTGAATTCAATCTTTCAGTGATTGCAATCGAACCGTCAATATCTTACAATTCAAGCGTGTTAACATTTACAGTTGGCGTTCCTATAACTCCATTGGAATCATTGAGTACTGGAGGAGTAATTGCTTCTTGGGAAGTGTATCCTGAATTACCAGATGGAATTTCAATTGATTCAGTTACAGGCCATATTTCAGGAACTCCTACAACATTACAATCATCACAATCCTACACCATTTGGGCCAACAATACCGGTGGAACAACAACATTTGAACTTTCCATCAGTATTATTGACATTCCAGCATCGATTGACATATCTCCAAATTCAATTGTTCTAACGATTGGAGAATCAATGAATCCTGCTCAAATTAGTGCATCTGGCGGTCAAGTAATTGAATGGGGTATTCATCCTGAATTACCACAAGGGCTTCTCTTTGATACAACGAACCGATCAATTTCTGGAACCCCATCAGAATTGAGTCCTGAAACCTTCTACACCATTTGGGCGAATAACTCAGGCGGATCCCAAACTGCATCAATCACAATCACTGTAATTGATATTCCACCCACAATCGATTATATTGATGAACATGTATTCTATTCGAATGTCTCTGATGTCTTAATTGAACCAATTGTGGGCGGTGGAGCGATATTGAATTACTCCATTAACACTTCTTTACCCAACGGATTATCATTCGATTATTCGAATGGATCAATTGTTGGAATTCCAATTGAGATTTTCACAAGAACACAATTCAATGTCACTGTTTTCAATTCTGGAGGAACAGTTACTACAACTCTAAACATAACGATTTTATCAAATATAGGATGTATGGATTCATTGGCCGAAAACTATGACCCAATTGCAATTGAAGATAGTGGATTATGTGTTTATACTGATACAGATGGAGATGGTGTAGCAGATATCAACGAGATTGAAGGATGTACAAACTTGGACGCTGTTAATTATCAATCAATTGCAACTGATGATGACGGAACTTGTATTGCTCGATTATCAGTGGCTTATCCTGATTCTTCAATCGAATTGATTGTTGGACAAAATAATGTTTCAATTTTCCCATCAGTAGTTGGGCAGACAGTAGAAACGTGGTCAATTGAACCTGCTCTACCGAAACCACTTGAGTTCAGTTATCTCGTTGAGAATGGAATATTGACTATGGGCAAAGGAACAATTTCTGGAATCCCTCTTTATTCCCAAGAATTGACAAATTACTCAATAATTGCAATTGATGAAGATACAAATCAGTCGGTTACAATCCAAATTTCTATACTAATTCTCAAAGATACAGATGGAGATGGTAAGCCAAATGTAGGCACTGAGAATTGGGATGAAGATTTGGATGATGACGATGATGGATTCTTGGATACAATTGAGATTTTATGTGGGTCAGATCATGAAGATCCAAATGAAATACCTGAATTAGATTCTGAAGGCAATTGTGTGCAGGAAGACACAACAACTGAGACAGAACCACTGTCTCCTCCAACTACAAGCCTCTACTATTGGTGTATACTTCCATTAGCAATTATTCTAATAGTTATGATCCTGTCTCTTATGTCTAGGCAAAGACAAAAAGAAGAAGACATTAACAAATCAGAAAATGACGAATATGGTCAACCACTTGAGTTAGTCACTTCTGATTCCAAGTAGAATTAATGCAACTCCGAAGAAACCTACTCCATATGCTAGCAATGGTTTGAGTTTTACGTTGTAAGAAATTTCAACATTCACACTTTCCTTTTCTCCACCCAATGAGTTCCCAACCACTGCACGTAAATCTCCTCCTTCCAATGACCAAGTTAGAGACCCATCAGCATCTGGTCCACCAGCTAAGAACACCATATTTTCAGTATCACATGCAAGGTATCCATTGCCACCATCAATACATTCATCGGCATATTTGGCATCCACAATCCCTACCCAAACATCATTGGAACCCCACTCAATGTTTACATCTGCAGCAACCAAACCCTGCAAGGCAGCAGGTACAGTAACGCCCTCGTCCACCATTATTGCACTATCACAAACATCAAGGAACGAAATTCCTGAATCACATGCAGGAATATCAGCACTTATTGGAGGTAAATCCCCACTATATCCAACAATTCCTGTTGGAATAAAAATGAGAATTAGTATGGCTCCATTGACTATCCACTTGAGTTTCATAACCGGTCTAGAATAGTCCCCCCAAATGAACTTGGTCGAAATTTGGGTCATGATACAGTCATCCTTCTGTGATACTCAAGTGCTCAGTAAACCCAATTCGTTGATATAGAGGAGGAAGGTGCAAGGTTACTTCCTAGGTGAGCGGAGCATGCAGGAACTACAACAAATAAACGAACGAATGAAGAATATGCGTAGCAGAACATCTGCCACGATACTTGTGTTTTTGATGGTAATGAGTACAACATTGGCAATGATGCCTGTTGGCGCTGATTCCTCCTCTACAGGTTCTGGAATGTATGCAACTGATGAAGACCGTACCCCCATTCAATCCACTGGACAAGGAGGTTTTCAACAAGGAGGGGCACCAGTTCCAGGTGCGGTAGACCGTTCACTTTTCACTCACCCGGCTCTCCGCGATCCGTCATGGACTGATTTGTTTTCAGGTACTGGAAAGATAGCAGATCTTTCCGCAACATCACTTCGTTCTGAAGCCTATGCTTTCCTACTTGAGGAGACAAATCTAGGTGATCACGACAATGATGGAATTGGCGATTTAGACGATTTGGATGATGACAATGATGGAATCTATGATCTCATTGAGAGATTTGATGGTTGTTTTGGAACAGATCCATTGGACCATGATAATGATGGAGTCGTTGATGAGTTTGACAATGATGATGATAATGATGGAATCCTCGAAGGACCAATTGATTACACCCAAGGAGCAGATCCTCTCAATGTCAGTACTGATAGATACGTTGTCCCAACAACAATTCATCCATGGACATTGACCCAAGTCGGTTCAGGATATTTGGTAGATCAGAATCCTTTGGATCGAGATAATGACGGAGTAGATGATGAAGATCCAGATGGTAGTGGCCGCGAGTCATTCGACGAAGATGATGATAACGATGGTCGATTAGATCAATTCCTTTGGCCATGTGATTTTGATGGTGACGGCATCCAAGATTACATGGATGATGACGATGATGATGATGGAGTAGATGATTACTTGGATGTAGACCCATACAACAGTTCCGCTACCCAAACTATGGCATCCGCAGCAGCAGCCAGTTCTTCCGATGATATGATTTATGATGCAGCAATTTCTTGGAATTTCAATAGTTATGCACCTTATTCTTTCAGTGTAGACTATGTTGCATTGGAAGCACTTTATCACCCTAATAACCCTACTTTTACTACTATCTTCGACGGTGACCTTGATGGTGATGGGATTCCAAATTTCCTAGACCCTGATAATGACAACGACGGATTACCAGATTCTGCAGATACCGATGACGACAACGACGGCCTTCTTGATATGTGGGATCCTGATGATGATAATGATGGAGTCAAAGACGTTTGTCTTCGAGTTGATACCAATGGTGATGGAGTAATCGATTATCCAGGTATTACTGGTGCTTTGGAAACCCTTGGAACAGATTGTGAAATGGATTATGACCAAGATCTTGATGATGACCGTTGGAGAGCAATGGATCAAGATTATGATCTAACAATGGATTGGTTCGATGAGGATGTGGGGGGAACTCCAAATCCAGATAATGATCTTGGCCCTCCAGCTGTCGACATTAATGACGATCCTTGGGATTTGGATAATGATGGTGTTCAGAATGAGAATGATTCTTACATGAATGCAACTCAGACACAAGTCTTCAGTTCAACTGGTTGGAATTGCCCTACACCTACTAACAAGAACCCTCAGAACCCTGCTCCTGAATGTATCACTGAGCGCAAATCATTCGTTGGAAATAACGATTGGGATGGCGACGGGATCAGTAATTGGTATGATGTTGATGATGACAACGATGGATTGCCAGATTTCTTAGACATAGATTGGAACTGTGATCTTGATGACGATAATGATCTTCATTTGATCAACGGTTCACGTTACAGAGACGACGGTCCGAATGACATTGATTCTGATATTGATGGAGACGGATTAATGAACGACGAGGATTGGGATGACGATAACGATGGAATCAACGATTTATACGATCCAGACGATGGAAATTGTGGTGAGTTAGATATTGACAACACTGATGATTTTGCTCAACCGTACTATCCTGTTTCGGATGGTACTTCCATTACAGGGGATCTTGATGGGCAAGTCTACAGTTCTAACATGTCTGATTTCTGGAATATGAGTCACACTACAAATCCATTCACTCTAGCAAATGGTTTCGTAATTCCTTACAATGGATACGATGCTACTACGAACCCAGTAACGAATGGTAGAATCCCAGAATTCTACTGGTATTACATTAGTAGATGGAGTCCTTGGAATGGAGACAATGCTTGGGATATAGATTCTGATGGAGATTCTCTAATCAATGGTCTTGACGTTGATCAGGATGGTGATGGTTTACCAAATGGATGGGACCAAGATGAAGGAAATGACGGAATCCTCGATGTTGATGATGTTCGAATGGGAGGTACATTTGACTATGATAGATGTGGATGGAATGCAGTTGGCGGTTATGTCTGTGGATACGAATATGCATTTAGTTACATGTTACCCTTGGACTCTGGAACAAATTTCCAATACACTAAACCATACAGTATTCGACCTGATAGTACATACACAGATGGCCAATATGATGGTGCAAATAGCAATGGTAATTTCGATTGCTTTGAAGCAAGTTGTTGGCACTTTGAATTCAATGGTCAGGTTTCATCAGCAGTAACTTTTGATGAGATTAATCATAATCGAGACCTGTTTATTACTTGGAGAGGCCTTAGTGCTGGTTTATTCAATTGGAATGCAGACATCAATGGAAACTTCTTCCCGGATGAATATGCAGACATGTTGAACGATAGCGTAGATCCAGACGACGATTGCGGAGCTCCAAACGCAGGAACTCCAAATCCTCAATGTATGTTCAATGATACTGCAGATTTAGACGATGATTTCGATGGCATTTATGACCATTGGGACATGGATGATGATAACGATGGAATTTGGGATTTCTTCGAAGTTGATGTTGATGATGATTTAGATGATGATGCTAATACTCTTCCTCCAGGCAATTTCTTCACAGGAACAAATTGTTTCGACAACGACGATGACGGGACGGATACTGACCCCGATGAAGACGGCTTCTATCAAGCAGTTTGGGATAAGGGAATACTAGGTCAGGGGTTGTTATTCCCAGAGTACTATGATGTTGACAATGACAATGATGGGATTGTTGATACTGAAGATCCTGATGACGATAACAATGGTATTCCTGATGTTACTCAAGAGTTAACCTGTTTCGTTGGAGAAGAACAATTCCCATGGGACCATGATAACGATGGAACCCCAGATTGGAAAGACACCGATTGGGACATGGATGGAATCTCCAATACAATAGAACTCAGTAATGTAACTCCATGGGTATCACCATGGGATCACGACAACGACGGAATTCGTGACGATGTTGATTTGGATGATGACTCAGATGGAATGATGGATAAGGATGAGATTTTACTTTGGCCTCAAAGATACAACAACCAATCCACTAATCCTTGGGATCATGATGATTTTGGCGGTGGATTAGGAATTGCTAATCCAAGCGACCCATCGACTGGTCCAGATGTAATCGATAATGATGATGACAATGATTCTCGAATAGATGCCGATTGGGATCATATTGAGGATTCAGAACTATCGTCTGATTGGGATTCAGATAACGACGGTATTCTTGATGAGGATGACAAAATACCTACTCGTGTTAATATGAGCATTCCAGAAGTAATGTGGATGGATGGTAAGAAAGCAGCCATTTTCTCTGGTTCAGTTTCTTGGTTAGATCCAGCGATAAGTCAATTTGTACCTGCTCCAAATCTACCTGTTCAAGTAACAATTGAGTGGGCAAATAATGGTACCATGGCTCTCGAAACAATCGATGTATTATCTACCCAGTTTGGTGGATTTACAGTTGGCCAATTCTTGTTACCAGAAGATTTGGACGTTGGACCAAATACGACATACAACGTGTATGCTGAGGTTACTGAGATGTTTATTCATGATGGTAGCCAATCAGATCTTTATCCTCTAGAAATTAGAGCCAACACATCATTCGATTTCGTAGCCCCTGAATATCTAAGAAGTGGAGAAAACCCACTTTATCTTGACTTCAAGACCCATTATTCAGCAGATTGGGATCGAGGAATTTTCGATAACAGAATCAAGTATGCACCAGTTGCATTCAATGTTAGTGGCGGGCCCTTTGGTAATCGTCAGAACCCTTCTTCATTCGATGGAGCTGGACAAGGATTCCGTGCAGATGAAGGAGGATATGTTTCTCTAACATTCGTTCAATCTTCAGGCGCTCAAGGAGAATGGAAGCAGGTACGATACAATGCATCTATGGATAATGGCCCAGGTACGATTCCTGGTGGATATGAAGAAATTATTTGGAACGCATTCTTGAATGATCATGATGTTCTTGGGACATACACGTATTCCAATACCACATTACCTAAGGGTAATTACGAATTTTCTGGAAGAGTGGATATGAGCTATGCAGGGACAAATGAATGGCCATTCCCATGGTTAGAAGGAGATGAAACTGATACATTCATCATCAAATCCATGGAACGGATGTACATCGGTTCTCAGATCATAGTACCTTCTCACAATCCAGTCTTCTTCTGGGATGCTCAGCAGTTTACTGGGGCAAGTTTCGGAGCGTGGAGACCAATGTTCAGTCAAGACGGCTTAATTAATGCCGGATTTGATACTGATTCCTCAGGAACCATCGAACAGAATGAATTCGATGTTGTTGCGAGTGGTAGGCAATATGCTGTTCTTTGGAATGACAATCTTGCTGACTTACCCCTTGGAGATGCAAATGAAGGAATAGATTCCCCATTGCGTGATTATGTAAGTACAAACAGTACACATTGGTTCATTGCAATGTTGAATGGAGCAGATTCTAATGCACCACCTTGTGGACCAGTCAATCCTTTAGATCCAGAAAGTCCAGTGCGATGTGAAATAGTCCCAGAGATGAATACAGGTGAAAGATTTGAGACTATTGGAGATGTAAAGAATAGAACATTATCTCCTTGGACTGAAGCTAGCATGGTTCTACAAGTTGATTTAGATCAAGACGGAATCTTCGCTGGAACTCGAGAGAATACCAATGCAAAGGTCCCAACTTTGGCTGGTGGTCTGGCGATGGTCAATTTCTCTTGGGATTGGTATGAAACCTACGAGGCACTTACTTACGGAGTAAGAATGAACTTCGTAGACTCCAACTTCTTCTTTACTGGAAATCAGACATTCACACTATCTCCTACGGGAGCTTATGTCAACGTCAGTGTTGTTGGAACAACGGATTTCAAATTGAATTCAGTACCAACTCTATACAGGGGAATGAATACAACATTGGAGGCTAAATTGATAGATAACGCCAACCAAGCAGTTCCATTCCAACCAGTGAATTGGACTTGGTCTGCCAATGGAACTTCTGGCCTGTCTCAAACCAACCAACAAGGTATTTTCAAGATCGATTTGAATATCAGTAAATCTCATGATCTTGGTAATTTCACAATGTCTTTTGGTTTCCCAGGTACAAGTCGTTTGAAGAGTTCATCAGTTTCCCAGAATCTTTGGGTTGTTAGTCGGACATTCATCAATATCGAGTCCACAACTAGTGGCGAAAGGTCAAGTGGTGACGTCTGGTCTGTCTCTGCCCAAGTTACAGATGATAATCGCACTCCATCTATTCGGGATTTAGGTCAAGCATTAGATGGACAAGGAGAAAATGGAGGTAAGGTATTATTGATCTTTGAAGGCACTGATTTCGAAAATCGTCAACATCGTCAAATCATGTCTACTCTCTATCCGAATGCAGGTTCTGTGTATCATGAAATGTTACTAGATCCGCAGTTGCTTCAAGACGATCCTCAATCATTCTTACCTGATGGTTTTGGTCCTGTGAATGTTATTCTAAGATTTGAAGAGAATTTACCTCACGAAGGTTGCATTGCTCTTGAAGAGTATATGTTGGGAATGCAAGGTGCCTGGGATCCATGTACCTCTGTTCCAAACAATGAACACTATCGTAGAGAGATGCAGTACAATGTAGACGGATTCTACCTAAAGGGTAGAACCACATTGGATGTCGACGATCAGATCGTATATACTAGCGAAGTTAATCCAGTAACTGGTGAAGTTATTGAGAAGCCAATGACGATCACTGGTAGATTAACCGATGAATTAGGTGGAAACTTATCCAACCGTAATATCCTCGTTAGTTACCAAATGACCGGTTCTGCAGTTGAAGCACCTCAATGCCAGCAAGGAAGCACAGATTCGGATGGATATTTCTCAGTAGATTGTCCATTGAATGATGTAATGGCAGGTCAAGCGCAAGTAACCATCCGTTACAAAGCTGATTTGAATAATGATGGATATAGATACAAGGATTCCACAGTCATCAAGAATTTCGCTGTGTTTTCGAATAGTACTTTGTTAATCGAAGAAGTCGGGCCAATGCTAACAGATGTAGATCGTTATGTCTTCCAAGGAAACGGAACAAGCATCCCAGTTCTTTACCTGAAGGAACCATTCCATGTTCATGCATTATTGCAACAGAGCAATGGAAACACACTTGGTGGCCGATGTTTGAACATCTACCTAAGTCCAGAAATCAATCCTCGACCAATTGCTTCTGCTGTAACAAATGATGAAGATGGTAGAATTGAGTGGTATTCTGGAGATACAGAACAGAATCCTAGTCGAAGAGGCGTTGAACCCATTGGAGGTTCTGGTTTGGAAGGATTCCGAACACTGAGAGTTGCGTATGAACCCAAACTCGCTGTTAATGGAGGTTGTAGCCAAGAAGCTAATGCAGTCGTTAATGGTTCGTTCATGGATATTACTGTGCTCGTTAGAAGTCGTGTTGACATCATCTTACAGGACACATGGTCTCGAAATGGCGGATATCAACCCGATGAATGGGTAAATGGAACCGTTCAAATTACTCGAGATAGATTGGACGTTCCAGTTTCGGGTGAACAAGTAATTTTCGTACGTGAATATTGGAATGGATCTGCCTGGGTCCTTGAGAACGTCGAATACGTCACTACATTGGATAATGGATATGCATCATTTGCATGGCAATACACTGGAACCGATGTTCCTGGAGCTGAAGATGGAATCGAAGCTGTTGGAGGAAAATGGAGAATCGTTGTACAATTCCGCGACTCACCATTTTTCCAGGAGTCATTCCTAAACAATACTCCTGAAATTGAATTAGGTGATGCACCTATGATGGAACAATCCGGCGGGTTATTCCAATTACAGTATATCTTACCATTGATGATCGCTCTTCTTTTGGCTGCGTTAATTGGTGCTGTTATGTATCGTAATTACCAGGAGCGAAGAAGAATCGAAATCCTACGAGGTATTTTGACAGATTCACTAATGTCTCTAAGAGCATCAAACGAATACATCCAAGCTATCTTCAATTGTTGGAAGGAGTTAGTAGCATTCTTCCGAAGTAAGGGTGCAATGAAGAAGGTGTATGAGACAACTCGTGAGTTCGAAGATGCTGTCAACAAGATGTTAGGCGGCATTACTCCTCCACATGAGTTAGATGCTTTCCTGAGTTTGTTTGAAGAAGCACGTTATTCCGATCACAATATTGGAGCAGCTCAAAGAGATAGAGCAATCCAGACGTTGCAAGCAATCGTGAATAGCCTAACTTTGGCATTGGGAGAAACCCAACTAAGCCGCACAGCCGTTGAATCCGATCTATATGATAGCCTAACTAAAGCAGGCGAGTTTGTCGATGCGGAAGGAAATGTCCGCCAAGCAGGCTTGGAAGAAGAAGGCGCAGATAATTTCTCACTTTAAGTGGGAATCTTAGGAGGTTCTAACCTCTAGGTAGCGGTAGCTTTGTCAAAATACACATCATAGTCGGTGTAAAAAGTAAACTAAGGTATTTCAATAATACCGGCTGTTGGGAAAACAACCGCAAATTAACGTCAAAATGGTATTTTTTTGGACGTTTTTATATACTGTATGGCTGGATATGGTTACCAATCCTTAGGAAAGGAGTGAAAAAAATGGAAGAAGAACTTGATACGAAAATGATGATGACAGAATTGATCGGCTCGCTCGCAGTCGTTTACTTCGCAGCGCGCTTTGCTATGCCTGGCTCGCCTACGATGTACAGCGCAATGGCAGCGGGTTTGGTCCTAGCAGTGATGATGATGACCTTTACAGGCGCTATGATTCTGCCATGGATTACGATTGGAAAGATGGCAAATGGTGACATTACATGGCAAAACGGCGCTCTCGCCTTTGCTATGCAGATGCTCGGAGCTGTCCTTGCATGGACAATCAATATGTGGAGTGCTGGCATGCTAGACCATGCTGAACACATGTGGTCCGTAGGAACCATGGATGTTCAAGCAGGTGCTATGACACTAATCGGCGGTTTCCTGCTGATGATTGTCTATGAACGCCTTTCAGGAGACAGCCTTGGAAACGCTGCTGTTGGTATCTTTGTATGGATGCTTGCTGCTGCGGGCCTTAGCGTTGTAAATGCAGGCGATGTTGGTGGAATGCTGATTACTTCAGGATGGACTGGCGACAACATGATCATGATCTTCGGATCAATGATTATTGGTGGTGTTGGTGCAACTGCAGCCCTCATGTTCGGGGATATGATTCTCGGCGAAGAGGAATAATCCTCAGTATAGCTGAATCACAATAAAAGCCCATTAGGGCACAAAATGACCTCGGGGTGAGGAATCGGCAAATGCCCATTCCTCATCCCGATTTTTTATTTTCAAAGCTTGACTTGAACATAATCGCCTTCAATTCTAGTTTCGTATAGAGGTAGATCTTTCTTCTTCGAAAGTTTACCAATTATTTTTCCATATGGTGGGAAAAGAGGGAATGGGGACCATTCTACTAGGGATCCATCATCGAGTTTGTGAGTTGTTTGGTGTAGTGGACATGTTATACAACCATCTTTCACCTTTCCACCCAATCCAAGTGGCCATCTCATATGCCTACATAGTCCCTCAGTAGCATGATACTCTCCATTGAATAGGACTAACATTAGTGTCTTGAATCCAATATTTACCATCTTAGGTTTATCTGGCTTTAATTTAGATACACGGATTGCATTTTTCCATTCCATTACCATGTATTGGCACCACCACTAAATAATACTACGAGGAGTAAAATGAATAACGCAAGTATTGCTAAAAGGATTAGAACGAATATTATGGTGCCAATTATTCCTACTCCGCCTACAATTCCCAAACTAGTAATTTGAACGATTCTCATTGCTTGCGAATCGACAATATTTGCTGTGTGTGTATTATCTTGATTTGCATCAATAGATGCATCATTTTGGTGTTGAACCTGTTGATCTTTTCGTAAAAACAGCCCTAATGCAGCGAGAGTCACGGATAATGGCAATAATACTCCACATGCAAAACCAATTTTTCCAAACACTTGATCAATATCATCTTCACCAATCCACATTTCATTTCCATTTGCATCAGTACATGTATCATACTCTTGGCCATTTACAATTTCTGTGCCCATATATTCTACTGGACAACTCACACCAATCGCACTAAAGAAGAGTATAATGGAAATTAGTAATAGAACGACTCCTGTTATTGAAAGCCCCACAGCTAAATGATTTCGACCAAGACCTTGAGTCGAAGCTTGTATTTTTTTACTGATATCTTGAACTCTTTCAGCAAACTCATTTTTTTCTGAAATAGTTTGAATTTCTCCACAATTTGGACATTTTACTCTCCCTTGATGATTGGCAGAAATTCTAAGAATGGAGTTACATTTCTTACAATCAAATTCAATTTTGTCCTCAATAGATGTTTGATTATTTTCAATCAGACGTTCGATAAGAATTGATTTCTTTCCAGAAATTGGAAGATTTCTTTCTCGAAGTTCCTCCTTTAGACGTGCCACAGTCCAATCATTGTAGTCTGATGACATATCGAATCACTATTATCAAGTGCAAATTAATACATCGCCGAATCAAATCATTTCGCCTTTAGCGTCCAGCACTTCTACTGTAAGATTAGCTTCCTCAACACCTGCAGTAATTTCGTTATGAAGGGAATCACTGAACTCATCTAGACTAGCGAGAATAGAACCTGAGTTCGGGTCAACCAAATCATCGATAAGGTGATTCAATACACATGAGACTCCGTATGATTGTCCTGTTCTGAAAGCATGGTCAAGATCTCCTGGCTCCGCACCTTCTGCTTTAGCTCGAATTGTTACAGTTTGTACATATGCTGAAAGAGCACCATAAAGGGAAACCATTGCTTGCGAAACTTCTTCGGAAGATTGCAAAAGCATCTGCACCTCATTCATTGCCGCATCTTGACATTGAGTTAGTAATCGATGAGTTGCTACTACATCGCTTTGGTCGCCAGTCATTGCCTCGGTCATCATGTCCATCCAGTTGTCCATGCCCCTCGCAGGTTGGCCAGAGGGCATGAATGATTCCCTTCCTCTGTTTTCTTCCAGCAGAGCAGTAATGCGTTCTCACTCAAAGGGTTCATATCGGAAGGGCCGGTCGCCCGAATCCCAAAACGTCGAGGGAGTCACATGGCAACACAAAACACGAAGACCAACGAGGGCCTGTTAGAGCTTATTTCTGACCTTAAGGCCCAGACTCGGTCCACTGGTGCTGCGCTGTGGCGAGACGTTGCGCAAAGACTCGAAAAGAGTCGTAGTAACTGGGCAGAACCAAACCTTAGTCGTCTGGAGCGACACATGTCTGAGGACGTAGTAGTCCTAGTACCTGGCAAGCTCCTAGGTAGTGGTTTGGTCTCCGGTAAGCGCACCGTTGCAGCCTACAGTGTAAGTTCCGGTGCCCGAGTAAAGATCGAAGAAGCAGGCGGAAGAGTTCTCTCTATCCGTGAGCTGATGAATGAGAACCCAAAAGGAACGGGGGTGCATATTCTTGGCTGATGTCACATATGTTTACGATGCATCTGACAAGGTGTTAGGTAGATTGGCTAGTCACGTAGCAAAGCAACTTTTGTCTACAGTAAAGGCAGGGAATGGCGCACGAGTAATCATCGTAAATGCTCAGAATGCAGTTGTTAGTGGAAAAAAGACTGAGGTACTAAGAGATTACAAATCAAAGAGAGATCTTAATCATCCACGTAAGGGTCCATTTTTCCCAAGAATGCCTGATAAGATTCTGAAGCGCACAGTTCGTGGAATGCTTCCTTACCAGAGAACATCATCTGGACGCACAGCTCTCAAGAATTTGCGCGTAGAGATAGGAACTCCTTCCAATTTATCTGGTGATCTTCCAGACGGACATGAATGGGGCGACTCTTCTTCATTTGATCGAGGTTTACCAAATAACTTCGTAAGATTGGGGGACATTTCAAAGTCTCTAGGTGCTGACACAACTCGATTTGGAGGTGATGAGTGATGGCGAAGAAGAAAATCAAGAGTGTTCAAACTAGTGGTAAAAGAAAGACTGCTATTGCTCGTGCTAATGTCAAGAAAGGCCAAGGCCGAGTTCGAGTAAATGGCTCTCCAATTGAAATCATGGAGCCAGAAATGGCACGGTTGAAAGCTATGGAACCTCTACAAATTGCTAATGCAATGAAGAAACTAGCTAAGGTAGACATCAGTGTAGATGTTCAAGGCGGGGGAATCATGGGTCAAGTAGACGCAATTCGAACTGCTATTGCTCGCGGTCTAGTACATTGGAATAATGGCAAAGATGGAGAAGACGAGGAACTCAAGGCTGAATATCTTCGTTTCGACAGAAGTTTGTTAGTTAATGATCCACGCCGAAAGGAACCCAAACACCAAATGGGTCGCGGTGCACGGAAGAAATGGCAGAAGTCATACAGGTGATCAAGATGTTAATACCAGTAAGATGTTTTAGTTGTGGAAAAGTGATTGCCCACCTATGGGACCAATATGATGAGCGTACCAAAGCTGGAGAAGATGCCGGCGATGTACTCACAGATCTTGGAATTAAACGATATTGTTGTAGGCGCATGTTTGTGTCTCACGTTGACCTAATCGATGATGTTGCACCGTTCAGTGTAGCTAGGGAGATTTGAGTCTTCAATCTTTCAAGAACACGGGTCCGTGGGTTAGCTTGGCCAATACTTGGCGGCTGGGGGCCGTCAGACCCCGGTTCAAATCCGGGCGGACCCACCATATATCTCCAGAGAGAGTGACCTATTCCCGGCATGGATAAGAGAGAGTGCATGTATCAAGGCACATGCAGCGCCCCTTGGTGTACCTGATTGGATTGTTGCTGTTGAGTATATCTTCAGCCCCATTAATCGCTGTAAGCGGCAGCCAAGTCATCACTTCAAACACCGTTTGGTCAGGGTCTGTTTCTGTGGATTCTCCTATTACAATTGCTTCAGGAGCCACATTAACCATTGCAGATAATGCTGAAATCAACGTTACTCAAGATGTTACTATAATTGTTGAAGGAACCTTAGTTATCGAATCTTCCAGTAATTCAATTCCTCACATCTTCGGATCATTTCGTTATCCTACTAGTGATAGACCAATATGGCAAGGAATCCAGGTAGTCAGCGGGGCCTCTATCCAGATAGAGGATGTATTGATTGAGAATGCAAGAGGAGCCTTTGATATTGCAGGTAGTGCTACGATTTTACCAAATTCTGAACCCATGGCTAGTCATGTACAGATTGGGTGGAATCTTGATGGTGGCACTCTTACTGTTCCCGAATCTTCTTCATTAAATTGTAATGATGCAGCCTCAAGTTGTGTGTCAATAAAATCGTCAAGCGCAACCATCCCAGAAATTAATTCCTCGCATTCTTCATCGATTGTTTTTGTTGATACTGGTTCAACATTAGATGCAAATGTTTTGACAGGCGATGATATAGGTGTAGGAATTCAAATTTCGTCTGGTTCTACTGTTGAGATTGATAACTTAATCCTTCATGATTCAAATGTTGGAATTTCTCAATCAGGCACAGCATCTGTAAATATTCATTCAGTTCAATTCTCAGGAATAAATGGAATTGGAATCGATTGGAGTTCAGTTACAGGTGCCCATATTGCTAATGTTTCGGTAGACTCTCAATCGTCACTGGGCACTATTTTACGATCATTCGACCTTGGTTCTGGGTCCCTTCAAGGAGTTAGTGCATTTGGAGGTTTAGACAATTCTCCTGCCTTCTATCTCGATGTCTCTGGTTCAATTGATTTACAAAATATTTCAGCCATGAATTATAGTGAAGGATTAGTTGCTCGTGGCGAAGGAATCATCGAATTAAACAACGTCAATTTCACAGTTTCTGATCGAATTATTGATGCTGTAGGGGATATATCGATCCAGGCATCTGAATCAACTTGGTCTACAGAATTAGAAGGAGCAATACTCGGAAATCAAGAATCCAATTTATCCCTCATCTCGATTATTGGCACCTCTTCGGCAACCTCAGGTTTGGATCTTCTTTCAGGTTCTCATTCTCTATCATCTGTTGATGTTTCTCGTCCATATATTTCGTCAGATAGAGAATCAGTTGGGATTCGAGCAATTTGGGCAGATGCAGAAATTGAGGATGTTTCTGTCAGTGGATGGTATCAGGGGGTAAAAGTTGATCAGGACGCAGTCTTAATTTCCACTCTTCTTGATGTATCTGGAGGAGGTAGAGATGGCGGTTCATCCATTTATGTTGACGGTGGCTCACTTCAGGTTTCTTCATTGATTACGGCAGATTCAGATCATGGTCTTGAAATTGTAAATGGAACTCCTCTTTGGCTTAATGGCCCTCATGTGCATATTGACTCATGGGCAGCATCTAACCATCGAGATTTTACATTAGAAATGATGGACGGTTCAATAGCTACAATTCGAAATCTACCTTCTTTTGCAACTGCCGCTCAAAGTGATGCATTTGGTGACGGTAGTCTAAATTGGGGTGGTTCATCATCTGCAAGAGTGAATGTTGTAGATTCACATCGTCTAATCGAGGCTGAAATTTCTGTTACAGATTTAGGTGGACAAATCATCGAAGGTGCTTATGCTGAGAGCTTTGGTTACATGGAAATCTCTGATGTTTCTGGAATTGTAAATTTACCAATTTTAGAAACAGGTGAAACACAAGTAACAGCATCAAAGGATGGAATTGGAACAACAGTTCGTTTATCTTCTAGTCCTTCAACGGTTCAAATCCCAATTTTACCTACATCGGGTGATTGGGTTATTGGAACTGGGATTACAGCGATTCTTCAAGATGGTAATTTTTCCTTACCTGAAGATTTGATTATTCAATCGGGCGGTACTCTTCAACTTCTTAATGCAACGATTTCTCTTAATCCGTCTTCCAAATATACTTCTAACGGTGGGACATTGTATGGAGAAAGAGGCATATTGAATGGAGGAATTGGTCAACACGGCTCTAGTTTTCCACCTACAGCATATACTGGAGACATAATTGTCAATCAATCAGTTACTGTGAATTGTACTCAGACTGCACAAGCCACCGGCACCTTCCTTCAATCAATAGCCATTGGTCCAGATTGTACGTTTACTGTATTGGGTAGCGTAGACGGTCTAGTTTCGTTACAACCAGGATCATCAGTATTGGTCAAATCCTCAATCAGCGCTCGCGTTTTGGATAGAGGCTTTCCAGTCAATGGCGCTCAAGTAATTGTTGGCGCATTGGAAATGATTACTGGACTAGATGGTATTGCTTCAGGTACCGTAGTTTCATCTCAATATCTTGAGACTGGAAATTCCACCACTGGGATTGTAACAATTATTGCACGGCAACAAGGGGTTGAGAGCCTCAGATCATGGGATACAATTTCTAGTTTTGAAGGAGATATTAGTGTGTCAACATTGTCTGCCGGTACGTTGACTTCTTGGACTCGGATAGAGCCACAATTTTCTCCAGTCCATCTTCTAGGTGATCTACTTGTACCTCAAGGAGTAACTTTGCAACTTCTCCCTCAATCATCACTAAGGATTGGATCAATGATGACACTTGGAGTTCAAGGTGATTTCATTTCAGAAGATGCAACCATCACAGGTTATGATTGGTTAGAAGTTAGAATTGAAGGAAATGCTGAGATTTCAGGAGGTCAGATAACTGGTGGCCCTATTGTGGTAGCAAATAATGGCGAACTATCTCTCGATAACACTCTACTCAACGGGGCTCCTATTGAATCGATTACTTCCTCCTCAGTAATGATTACAGATTCTAGATTACTCGGCTCTTCGACTTGTCTTTCTGGCTCAAGTTCAAGCCAATTGATGGTTACGAATACTATTTTTGAATCTTGTATCCAGCAAGGAATTCAGGCTTTTGGTTCTGATGTTCAATTTGAAGGAATTTCATTAGAACAAGGAAATGGGCATGGTATTTGGCTTCAATCAGCAACCGGTAATGTGACAAATTTAGATGCAACAAATCATACTGGTAGAGCTGCTTTATTCTTAGAGGATACAGACGAATTATCCGTTTCTGGAGGAGTATACAATGCATCATCAGAACCCGCTTTGATGACTCGCTATGTTCGAGAATTAAATATTTCAGGAGGGAAAGTAATTGCTTCAACAGGTGCTCTATTTGAAGAATCATCAGGAATTGTTAGTGGTTTAGAGATTGATAGTGGTGGAGGAGCAGCAGTAGGTTTGTATCTCGATGGGAGCACCTCTAGAATTCTAACTTTAACATCAATTGTTGTGAATGGATATGCAACCGCGATTGAATTAATGGGTGACAAGGATGATCTTGAGAATCCACCGATACAGATTTCATCTTCATCCTTTAATGCCCCATTATCAGTACTTGGCCAGAGTTTACCATTCCATATTGTTGATAGTACAATTAGCGGAGATGTAGAATTAATGTCAACTGCATTCACCTTTGAAGCTGCAATTATTTCTTCGCCAATCGGAGGTCAAATTTCGGTTACAGAACCTGCAACATTGAAGATTGGTGAATCTAGATTAATTCTGTTGGAAGATTTAGACGGAAATCCTCTTTCTTCTGGTGACGTAGAAATTAGAGTTCCAACCTTCCACCCTTCAATGGATGAACAATTAATTTCGACTTCAAACGCTGAATTTGCTACAATCATCCATAGAATGGTATCAGAAACATCCGATTTATCGACCAATAAAGCAAGTATCGAAGCATTTGCTCCTGGATACCTTCCAACTAGTACAGAGACAGATATTGGAGATCAAGAATCGTCTAATATTGTTCTTTCACTCTCACCAAATCACAACCCCGAAGTTTCAATTATTACTCCTGCAAATGGATTTGTAACTCATGTAAATGAAGAATTGAATTTGAAGGCAATTGCATCAGATCAAGATCCCGGCCATTCATCATCACTGGTAGTAACTTGGGAATCTTCACCTGTTGGTGAAGCAACTTCAAAGGAAATTGGATCAGTTGTTGAATTCATCTACTACCCCGATGAAGTCGGTGATTTTGTAATTACAGTTTCAGTTCGCGATGTGTCTGGAGGAATTGCTGAATCATCAATTGTAATTGAGGTACTTCCTTCCGACAATGATTTAGATTTCATTGCCACTTGCCCTTCTTCTGGGGACAATCCATGGTTTGATCCCGTTGAACTTCGCCTTTGTGGACCCGATGAATTTGATGCTGATGATGATAATGATGGATTGTCAGATGATTCCGATGATTTCCCTCTTGATTCGTGTGCTTGGCAAGATACAGATAACGATGGTCGCCCAGACACATTGGAAAATGATTGCACTACAAATCTAATCGAGGATAATGACGACGATAATGATGGTCTTGCAGATGATGTTGATAATGATCCTAAAGTTCCCTATGTTGGGGACTCAAGTGCAAATGATGAACCATTGATCGTTACTCTACTTTCTCCTGGTGTAATTTTACCACTGATTGTAATTGTAATTGCTACAATTCTATTAATCAGGCAGCGTCAATCTACTGAAGAATAGGTGTAGAAATGTCTGAGATATCCACTATAGTTAATGATGGATCTTCAATTGTTGGGTTTGTTGCAATTGGTTTTGTGTCAGCCATTGTAATCTTTGACGGTATCAGATATTTCGCTATGGAAAGAGAAGTCCCACACTTGGGTATTTTACCCCGAGGAGGATATGCATGGTCTACAACCATTCGAATGGAATACGAGAGAAATTGGGCGAATGTAATTACAATTCTAGTAATGGCGATTATTCCAATGTTACTCAATCCGATTTTGAATATCCCTTCAATACAACTTCTCCTTTTCCCTCTTGTTTTGGGAGGTATGCTCATCTTACAATTAGTTCCAAAGAGATATGCAGTCACAAAAGATCGTTTGAGTGCTGATGGAT
Source organism: Euryarchaeota archaeon UBA39 (assembly GCA_002503045.1). Classification (GTDB taxonomy): domain Archaea; phylum Thermoplasmatota; class Poseidoniia; order Poseidoniales; family Thalassarchaeaceae; genus MGIIb-N2. The sequence goes on from DAQW01000054.1 coordinate 20,461, forward strand.
TTACGTTTGATTGGGAAAATTTAGTTTGGACTGGTTGGAAAGGCGGAACTCGAATAGTTCTCCAACGAAGTGGTTGGTGGATTCTTGCCCCTTTGCCCCTTGGGGGATCGATAGAAGATCTTGAACAGGTATCACTTCGAATAGAGGCTGCAGTTACTGGAAAATGGAATGAAATCGAAAACATTCTATCCGAAGAAGAATGAATCATACTAGTAACCATCAAATGCGGACTCCTAAAGGTCGCAATATGGCCGACCACCCAGATAACGAACCGATTCTGTCTTATGCTCCCGGAAGTCCTGAGAGAATAGAACTCCAAGCAGAGATGGATCGACAAATGAGTGAAGTGATAGAAATACCATGTGTGATTAATGGTGAAGAGATATTCACTGGAAATACCATGACTCAAGTAATCCCTCACAAGCATGGTCATGTGTTAGCAAATGTGCATCTAGCAGGGCCTGAAGAAATGGAATCAGCCTGTCAAGCAGCTGTTGATGCTCAAGAAAATTGGATAACTATGGGACTTGAGGAGAGATGCGCAATTTTCGAAAGGGCTGCAGATTTACTTGCTACAACTTGGCGTGCTAAAGCCAACGCTTCCACCATGTTGAACCAATCGAAGACAGCTTTCCAGGCAGAAATTGATGCAGTTTGTGAATTGGTTGATTTCTGGAGATTTAACACATATTACGCTCGAAATTTCCATGATGATCTTCAGCCATTAATTTCTCCAGATGGAGTCCAGAATAGTACTGAAATCCGTCCTTTGGAAGGTTTTGTTCTAGCAATTACCCCGTTCAATTTTACTAGTATCGCTGCAAACCTTCCTAGTGCTCCAGCAATTGTAGGTTGTACTGCAATATGGAAGCCTAGTCGTAATTCAATTCACTCAAATTATGTAATGATGCAATTAATGATGGAGGCAGGTCTTCCTCCAGGTGTCATAAATTTCCTTCCTGGTTCTGGTGCTGATATTACTAGTGCAGCTTTACAAAATCCACATTTTGCTGGTGTCCATTTCACGGGGTCTACTGAGACTTTTAACGGATTATGGGAACGAATTGCAGCTTCTTTGGGTAGCCTCATGTCTTATCCACGAATTGTAGGAGAAACCGGAGGCAAAGATTTCATTGTTGCTCATCCTAATTGTGACCATCGTGGTTTGATTGTAGCATTACTTCGTGGTTCTTTTGAATTCCAAGGCCAGAAGTGCAGTGCTTCTAGTCGAGCATATATCCCTCGTTCAGTTTGGGATTCGATTGAGAGTGAATTTGTAGAAGAGGTTGGTAAGATTACAATGGGAGATGCTAGAGATTTTACCAATTTTATGACTGCTGTAATCGACCAAAGATCATTTGACAAGATTACTGGATATATCGCTCGCGCAACAGATGACCCTGATTGTAGAATTCTATGTGGTGGCGGTAGCGATGATTCAGAAGGCTGGTTCATTGAACCCACAGTAATCGTTTGTGAAGATGCCAATTATGAATCGATGATAGAGGAAATATTCGGCCCTGTCTTATCAGTATTCATTTACGAAGATTCGGACTTTACCGATGTTCTGCAGATGTGTGATAATGCCTCATCTTATGCATTGACAGGATCAATTTTTGCAAATGATGAACAAGACATCCAAACCGCCTTCAATGCGCTTCGATTTACTGCAGGTAATTTTTACATTAATGACAAGCCAACTGGTGCAGTAGTTGCTCAGCAACCGTTCGGGGGTGCAAGAGCTAGTGGAACCAACGATAAAGCCGGAAGCCCCTTGAATCTACTACGATGGGTTAGCCCTAGATCTGTGAAGAGAACATTATCTCCTCCTCATGATTGGGGCTATCCATTTTTGCAACCAGATGAGTGAAATAGGCAACCATTGATGATTCGTTTAGACGGGTGGAACCATGGGTGATTCGGTGGATGAGCGCGTCGAGTTCCTAGCGGCCGAGATTACTCGTCATTCTGAATTGTATTACAATCACTCAGCTCCTGAAATTTCAGACTCTGAATTCGATATTCTATGGGCTGAATTGAAGCAATTAGATCCTGAAAATGAAGTGCTACATCGGGTGGGGCCCGAGCCATTACCTGGAACTGTGAAAGTCGAACATTTGTTTCCAATGCTTTCACTCGATAAAGGAACAACAGATGATGACATAGTTCATTTTGTGACCCAATCAACATCTGGCGGAAAACGATATTTGGCTCAACCCAAATTAGATGGTTCAGCATTATCTCTCGAGTATGTCTCTGGAAATCTTCACCGTGCAGCCACTAGGGGAAGTGGAGAGAGAGGAGAAGATGTGACTTTGAATGCAAAGCTAGTAGCTAATATTCCCACTCGTTTGAATCACCCATATACTATTCATGTACGAGGAGAGGTTGTCATGCCTCTGAAAACCTTTGAAGAAAAATACAGAGAGATTTCCCCCAATCCTAGAAATTTGTGTTCTGGAGCGCTACGTCAAAAACATGGAGATGGAAAAGCGGATGCATCGGATTTGGTGTTTTGTGCCTATGATGTTCAATTCCCATCTGATCCTCCTATGGTAAAGTATGATAGTGAATTGTTGCATTGGTTACAAGAAGCTGGTATTGAGCCTGCTCCATGGCAAATTTTCGAATCAGAAAACCCCCAGAATGAAATGATTGAATATACAGAAGAATGGAGTTTGAAGAGACCAATTTATGAATTTGAAATTGATGGAATTGTATTCAAATTAGATGAATTAGAAAACCGTTCCAAATTAGGAGTTACTGCCCACCATCCAAGATGGGCATTAGCATGGAAATTTCCCTCTCAAGAGGCACATTCTGTTTTGTTGGATGTTGATTGGCAGACAGGAAGAACCGGCTCAATTACTCCTGTTGCACGTATAGCTCCTCAAATGGTTGGAGGAGTAACTGTAGAAAATGTCACATTACACAATGTGGGAGAAGTTGAAAGATTAGGGATCAAAATTGGTGACAAAGTGAAGATTACTCGTCGAGGAGACGTTATTCCTAAAATCATTGAAAATTTGGGACCAGCATCATCTACTGATTTAGAAAATAGATTTCATGCAGATGGAACTGGATTTACTGGGGTACTATCATTTCAGGAAATCGTCATTCCTGAAAATTGTCCAGCCTGTAATCGTCCTTTGACGATGGAAGGAGCATTTCTAAGGTGTTTAGCATTAGATTGTGATGCTAGAATCGCCAGATCCCTAGCATATTGGTGTCGATCTTTAGAAATGGATGGCATTGGTGGGAAATTGATTGAAGCCTTACTTTCTAATGATTTAATTTCTTCAATTGCAGATATGTATCGGCTAACCCATTCTGAATTATCTCAATTAGATAGAATGGGTGAAAAAAGTGCGAACAATGTTATTCAAGAATTAACAAAAACTAGAACATTGAATTTAGCAAAGTTCCTTCATGCTTTGGGAATGGAAAGAATAGGCCCAGAAGTTGCAACATCAATATCTCAACATTTCAGATCACTTGAGAAATTACTTCATTGGGTTGACGAAGGTGATGATGAAGAATTAACCAAGATTGATGGAATAGGGGACAAGGTTACGTCGATTTTCAGAGAGGGAATATCAAAGCGCAGGTCCCTTATTGATGAACTCCAAGAAATAATTATTGTTACAGATGAAGAAGAAAAATCGAAAGGTCTTCTAAATGGGCTATCATTTTGTATTACAGGCTCTCTTTCTCGCCCAAGAAAAGAAATTGCTGAAGATATTAAGAATGCAGGTGGCAAGGTAGTATCCAGTGTTTCAGGGAACCTTGACTATTTGCTTGCAGGTGAATCTGCAGGTTCCAAACTAGAAAAAGCACAAAATCTTGGAGTTACAATTCTTGATGAGAACACTCTACAGATACTGATGAATGGTGAAAATAACTCTTCAGTCGAGTCAAATAATCAACAGACTACTCCTTCCAAAACAGGAACCTTGGATGATTGGATTTAGTTATCCATACAACATTCCAGAGGGTTGAGAAGATTCAGCTTCTTCTTCCATTTTACCAAGATGGGCTTCCATCATTTCTCGAATCTGCTCCTCAATTCTTTCAGCTTCTTCGATTAGAGGGTCTGTAGGCAATGAAAGATTAGGGAATAACAAATCCAATTTTTCTATAATTCTTGAAGCAGCTCTTGCATCAGGCAGTCCGGCTCCAGGAGGTCCATTGGCTTCTGCAAGTATTGCGAATGTATCAAGCCCACGTCTTCGACATTCACCCAACAGCAAACCAGTCATTCCCGCAATAACGCCTTGTTTTAGGAGAGGAATTTCCATTTCTTGAAGACGCTTTCTTGTTGCAGGAGTGGCACCAATTCCTAGTAGAGTTTCATCTGATTCGTCATCATCAATGATTTCGTGAGCATGTTCATCAGTATGTGAAAACGAATCAATTAGGACTCCTCCAGCAACCTTTGCTTCTTTGGACCAATCGAGAAGAACTTCACTTAATGGAAGAGCCATTTCGTTTCGAATGGGTATCTCTGAAACAATGAGGATTAATTTGTCACACCCATCAACATTGCACACAGGCTCACCTGCATAGAATCTTAGCGGAGGCATGGGCTGTCCATCTTTTACCAAACAAACTGCTGGTAATCCTGATGCTCTTACTCCACCTACAAATGTAAGATCTAGTTGTTCTACAAGGTAGTGTGCTACTATCGAAGTTACATAACTGACCGAAGGAAAACAAGTGATTACTAACGCTCCTTCAGCATCGACACTCTCACTGACCTTCAGAATTGGTTGGGTACTCATGGTACTCCGTGTATGTCGGTGGAATTAATCATTGGGCCGTAACATGTCGCGTCAAGGGGGAGGCGAGATGACGGTACCTGCACACCAACTTTCACCTTCTTCCTGGAACAATTATGAGTCCTGTCCAAGGAAGTATTGGCTTTCACGACAACGACTTCCTCGTAAAGCAGGGATGGCTGCAACCATTGGTACTGCAGTTCATGATAGTGTAGAAGATATGTGCAACTTAGATCTTAGTTCTCGAGATGCCGATGAGGTAGGTTGGCTCCCACCAACTGCCAAGGCAATTTTAGATCTTCATTGGGATAAAGAGAAAGAGATTTTTCTGGGAACTCCTCGTCATCCAGCCTTCAAAGATGGAGAAATTATCCGTGCTCATGATTTATTGATTGGTTCACTTAATCTTCTAATTTCAAATGCTAAAATTGGAAAGGTTCGGATGTCTGAAGTTTCTATTGCACAATGGAGAATGGTGCAAGATACGGTTCTTGCCGCTGAAGGAACCTTGCGATCTTCTTGTGGGAGACTCATGGGCCGTCTTGATTTATTGGTAAAGGAATTAGATGAAGATAGAAATCCTGTTGGATGGATAGTTGCAGATTTGAAAACAGGTAAAATGCCTACTGGAGGTCTCTATGATACTGTTAGTAGGCAGTTGCGATTTTATCGTGACATGTTATTGGAAATCAATCCGAATGCTCCCAAAGTACGTGCACAAGGTTGGTATTCTGCTGGCCCTAAAGTGTATGAGGCAGAGGGCCCATCGGTTTTGGATGATGCATTTAGAGCATGGGAAGGAATGGCAATTACAAAGGAACCTTTGGAAGCAAATCCTGATGAGGATGCTTGCCGTTTTTGTGAATGGAAAGCTTGGTGCCCATCTTGGTTTTATTCAAGAACAAATGGGGGTTTGCCTCCAAGTGAAGGATTATTTCGAGATGAAGTTGCAATTGTATTGCAATTTGATTCAGCCAGTGGTGCATGTATGGTAGAATTACTATCATCAAAGGATGAAGAAGGAGGTATTATTCCCTCTGGACGAACTATTGGGATTATTTGCAAAGGTCAATCATTAGATCAAATGAGAGAAGTAATGGAATCCGACCACCGAGGAGCAGTATTTCTCGGTTCAATTCGATCTAATTCTCGTCCTTGGGCGATGGGAGATTGGAGTGAAGTGCTACCTTGGACTCCATTGTTAGAATCTGTTCGTGATCGAAAGTAGTTAGAGGATTTCTTTGACTTTCTTTATTGCCTCTTCATTTAATGGGCCTGCTGGTGAGCAGAGCCACCGAATATATCCTGGATCTTCCTTTGCAATTACATGTAAATCTCTTGACCGATATTTCCCAAAATTAAAGATAATCCTATCTCCATTTTTTCGTAATTTTCCCCCAGAACCTTTCAATGGTTCTAAGTCATCTAATCCAGGGCCAAGTTGATTAGTTTCAGATTCTCCAGTAGAAATCCATTGTTCTAATTCTTTAGCAGAACAGCGAAAATGTCGAGGGTGTTTGGCAATCCATCTCCAAAGGAGCAGAAGAGTTGCCCCTGCATCAGCAGCAGCATCGTGAGCATTATTCAATGAAATATTTTCACCACGACATAATGTTCCAAGATCATGCCTCCCAGGAATCCTGAGTCGTTTTGCAAGTCTGAGTGTGTCAATCATTGCATGTGGTTTAGGGATTAATCGTCCAATTCTAGTGAATTCAGAAGTTAGTAAGGGCCAATCATATCTTTGGATATTATGTCCAATCACAATTGAATCCTTTAACAGATCATGTATCGTATCTGCGTGTTCTGAAAACAACCCCTTTCCTTTTACATCTTTGTCATATATTCCATGGACTGCACTTGCTCCAGCAGGAATTTTACAAGTAGGATCAACAATTTGGTTTTCAGAAATTATTTCTCCGTCAATACCACTTCCTACTAGGGCATATTGGACGATTCTATCGCGTCGCGTATCCAGACCTGTAGTTTCCAAATCGAATGCTAGAACCCGAAATCCATCAAATGGGTCC
>DAQW01000054.1:27651-29095 GCA_002503045.1 Euryarchaeota archaeon UBA39
CTGAATTTTTCACTTTTTTTGTATCATTCAAGCGTCAGTGCTAAACCATGAGAGGCAGCAGTACATCATATGAAGGCCCCCCGAGGTTTAACTGGCAGCCTTCTAATTGCGCTTCTGCTTAGTGTTTCATTGGCAGGTTGTACAGGTGTTTTAGCCCCGGTATCTCCAACTGCCCGTTTAGAGGTTGATGTTACTACTATTCATGTTGGAGAGGCAGTAAATTTCGATGCAAGGTCGTCAACTAGTCCGGACCCAACTCTAATTACATCATATCTATGGGATTTTGGAGTTGCTCAACGAAATTCATCAAATGGATATGTCAGTCAAGTATTCAATGAACCAGGACGTTTTGATGTCAAGTTAACAGTGATTAATGATGTTGGAGGCGAAGACTCAATTACCGTTTCAATATATGTAAATGCATTACCAGTAGCAGCTATTTCTGGACCTACAGTTGTGAAAACAGGAACAATTGTAACTTTAGATGCTTCTTCATCAGTAGATCCAGAAGGTGGCGTTTTACAATTCGAATGGGATGAAGATTGGTCTAAAGATACGAATGGTGATGGAAATTTCCAAAATGATGTAGATGAAACAAATTCAACATTGACTTTCTTACCTGATTCTTCAGGAGATATTCGAGGTTCGTTAACAGTAATTGATGATAAGGGTGCAACTTCTACAACAACTTGGGAAATACGGATTTTAGAGAGAACCTTCAACGTAACTTGGCGCCAACAAACAATGAAAGTTTCTTGGGATGGATATTTGGAGCAAGGAGAGTCGTATGAAATTTCACACATTCCATCAGATGGAGCACGAATCTTTGGATTCAATGGAACGTTGACTCTTGCTAGAGACATAGTCCCGGCTCAATGGCCTGAAGATAATTTTACCATGGTTGTTTCAGTACCAGACTCTGCTTGGAATGCCAAAGTAACGACAAAACAAGATTCTCCAACAACAAATTCTACTGGTTCTATTGAAAGAAGCGATTTGAATCCATTTCCAGATGAACCCACAACATATACTGCTGATTCTCCAGATGCTTTGATAGAAACATTACTTTTGGAACCAGGTGCTAGATTTGGTCAAGGAGAATGGATTTGGAAACTTACTGCAGATCAAGCAGATCCTGATTTAATCGATGAATTGGATCCAGATCCAGGGAATGATTGGGAATTAGAAGTTGAATTCATTATTTTGGTTCCAGTAATTCTTGAAGTTGGAATGCTTTGAATATCTATGCTTAAGGAATGCCTTAGAACTAAAGACGGCTGGGGAAGACAATGGCGACCTCGATTCAAATCAAGAAGGCGACTTTGAAAGATCGCATTGTTGTTGATCTTGATGTTTGGATGGAAGACCCTGAAGATCATGATTTCTCTCCTAGAGCGAGAATGAATGGAGGCCAATTACACATCCAAAATGAAGGTCAAGATGA
>DAQW01000129.1 GCA_002503045.1 Euryarchaeota archaeon UBA39
GCATGGGTGAATTTAACCGACCCTTCCACTGGGTCTCCTTTAGGGAATCAGGCGGTCCAATTCCGATATGAATCTACAGGGGATTACCGCGCACTTACAACTGCTACGAATGGTAGTTCTTACGTCGAATTTGATACAGGTGCTTGGCCGGACCCCTCTCCAACCGATTATGATTATGCTAGCCATGGGGTAATTGGATGGGATTCATCAACCAAATCAGTAGGCGTTACTACTATGATTTTAGATGAAAATTTAGTCGAAGTTGATTTAGTAACATTGGCATCAGGCGTTTCTGTTTCTAGAACTAGAGGAGACGTAACTGAACAATTGAATGCAATTACCGGCTTTTCTGCAATTCCAGATGATCTCTTAGAATTTTCAATTCCAGTTAGGAATCAAGGGATTTTATCTGCGCCTGCCACTGAAATTGAAATCACTTCTCCAGATGGCAGTTCGTCTAGGGTAAGTATTCCTTCATTAGCGGCCTTGAGTGAAGTCAGAGTAGATGTCCAATGGACAGTTCCAGCCGGCCAGTCAATTGGAGATACCCTACTTCAATTTGAGGTAGATCCTGATTCATTGGTTACTGCCGATGCAAACAGAAGTAACAATGCAGATGTATTCAATATTTTTGTAGGGCGACTCCCAGTTGCTGATTTGGCTCCGATGAATAGTTTCTATACATTTACAACAGTTACTTTGGATGCATCATCCTCAAATGATCCTGACGGTTCTACCGAGATATATTGTTATTTCATGATTGAAGATCCTCTAGCAGTTGATGATAATGATGGAAATCCTACCGACGGTTTCATCGAGAGGGTAATCTATACTGATTCAACTGATGACTGTGTAGTTGAATGGTCTTGGGATGATGATGGGGAATACGAGATTCGTTTGAGTATTGTTGATGACGAAGGCGATACTACTGTGACCAATATGTCGGTTCAGGTATTGAACCGCGCCCCAGAGGTTGTTGTTTCATCAGATAGGTCGAGTGTACCTGTAATGGATCCTATCACATTCAATGCGTTCCAACATAGTGATGTAGATACTATGACTCCCGAAGCTCCCGTTGATTTCCTTTGGGATGCAGACTGTGAACAAGGACGAGTGACTCAACTTTGTACTGTTATTCCTATGGTCGAAGGATTATACACGATGACGGCTAGTGTTACAGATGATGATGGGGCAATAACTTCGAGTAGCCATAGTATCAATGTTACAAATATCGCTCCCTGGAATGCAACAGTAACTGCGGGATATGAAAATGGAACTCCTATTGAGATGGATTCTCAGATGGTTTGGCATGTTCTAGAAGATCAACCAATAGTGTTTACTGGTTCTGCTGAAGATTCATCAAATGATATCCCAACATTAAGTTATGAATGGTGGCCAGATGTGGACACAGATCCTTCAAATTCATCAGTAGATAATGAGGCGGGCATTTCTTCCACTCTAACTCACTCCTATGATACCCATGGGATGCATGTAATTTCTATGCAGGCCACAGATAATGATGACCTTCGTACAAGTGTTGTTAGTGGTTGGCTGATGGTACAGAATGTTCCTCCAACAATTGATCCATTCCCTGCATTATTGCCAATAGCTGAAGATCAGGTCTTATCTGTAACTGGTTCTTTCCAAGATACATCTTCTGATCTTGAGACACTTCATGCGTGTTGGGATATTAATCCTGCTTCAAATACCGATTCTGAAGGTTCGGCAGAAGACGATTGCGATGTAGAAGGTGCCGACTTAGCATATTCTTGGCCAGATGCAGCTACAGCTCCATCACAGATAGTTTTCCATGTTACGGACGATGATGGGGAAAGAGCAGTAGAGATGCTAAATATCACAATTCGAAATCTTCGTCCCAAAGGTGCTATCAATATTACTGAAGGCCCATTTGAGGTAGGTCAAGAGATAGTTTTCTCAGGTGAAGGGACTACTGATTCAAGTCAAGATTTACCTCGATTGACATATCGTTGGGATTTCAATACCGCATTCGATTCTGATGATGATGGGTTCACTGCTAACGATATAGAGGATCAAGGTTTTACAGTTTCACATACATTTACTGAACCCGGTACCTACATTGTACGATTAACAGTCGGAGATGAATCCGAAGAAGATACAGTTGATGTTCAGATTTTAGTTGAAGATACTAGATTTTTGGGACTGAACGTTGGTTTTGGAGAAGGGGGTACTGCTACTGTAGTCATTTTGATGTTAACATTCGTTCTCCTTTTACTTCTAGTTGGAATTGGAATGATGCGTAGAGGAAGAAGTAGTGGATTTGATGCATACGGCATTCCTAACTCAGTCCAAATGGGAGGTGCTCAACCATCTTTGCCAAATGCTCCTCCTCCTACCTATGCGTTTGGCGCAGAGAATGGAATTAGTGGTGCACCTCCAGTTCCTGATCAGGGGCTTCCTGCAGGATGGACCATGGAACAGTGGAATCATTATGGTCAACAATGGTTGGATGGCCAACAACAAACATCTGCTCCAGAGCCGACCTATGCTG
>DAQW01000113.1:0-1415 GCA_002503045.1 Euryarchaeota archaeon UBA39
AAAGAGTGCTCAGATAAATCGGTAACAGGGCCACCCGAATTTAAAATTAGTTCGTCTTGTTCAGGAAGTTGTGAACTCCTGTAATATTCCAATAATGAAATAATAGGGTTCTCAATGTAATTTGAAAAGGTACGAATCTCAGGTATCATAATATCAACTCATCTCATCAATTGATTCCCATCCATCAGAAAGTCTTGATAACCAGCAAGACATTGCAGATTCGTATAACCGGCCACGAGGTTTGCCAATTCTCCTACCATCTATTTCTCCCAACGATTGTATGCCCATTCCACTACCAATTACAATCATTTCCTTGGCTCTCAGAATTAAATTCATTGTTATAATTGCTGGTCTAATCGGGATTCCAGAATTTTCTAAACAATTGTGAATCTGTTCCAAAGTTATTGAATCCAAGGCTCCATCTTCTACTCTTGGATAGTATGCAGTACCGTCTATATCAAGAAGAATGGGCATGCACCTATCGCCATCAATTAAAAAATCATGTTCAATCAGTAGAGAGATATCGGCATTATTTTCCAAAGCCAATGTTCTAGCATCAAAATATGGTCCCCAATCTCCATGTTTCGTACCTCTAATCTCTCCTTCCCATCTTGGGGCAGAGACTGTAATGGCTTTCAGAACACTCGGCCAAGATTGATTTAAACGAGGCGATAAAGAAATTATTCCTTCATTAGTTATACTTATTTTGACCAAAAAGGGTGGTTGATTTTCTTGAACTATAGGCTTCTCAGAGAAATTTAGATTTACTAACTCTCTGAAAATATTTTTTCTAAAATTTTCTGGTAAAGAAAAATTAAGTCTGTGGGCATGTCTCTCCATTCTATCAAAATGCAAATTTGCAGATAGTAGACTTTCTTTACCGTCCCAAGCAACAGTAGACCACACCTCAAAACAGGGATTCGGGTTTTCGGCCATGCATCGCCGTAAACTTACAACTCTTCAAATTCTTCTAAGAGATTTCACAAAATATCATCAATAAAAGATGTATCAATATCATCTTCTAATTCAGATAATTCTTCTGCCATATCGTCAAGATCATCAAGATCAAAGTCATCTGCTAAGTCGCTTAAATCATCTAAATCAATCTCTTCTTCATCTACAAGTAGTTCATCTACAACTTCATCATCAAGCTTTGTAGGCGATAAAGAATCGATACTAATTTGTTCATCAAATTGTACATTTTCTACATTATCAGGAATAAAATTATCTTCTGAGAAGTCATCGTCCATCCCGAAATCCTCGCCATACATCTGTTCCTCCATTTCTACTTCTAGAGTTCCCATCTCCCAAGGCTGCGGCGCAGATCTGCCTCTAGGTTTCATAATCATTACTCCACCCAATAATATCATTATTGCAGATACTAAAGCTATTATCATATTCATATCGCCATCAAT
>DAQW01000113.1:1748-5107 GCA_002503045.1 Euryarchaeota archaeon UBA39
AATTGATTTATCCAAGATACTCCAGAGTCATCCAAGCCACCACTGTCTGTGCCGAAAGCTGATTCTGACCAAGGCTGTATTTCTAGAGGATCGACAGCAAGACGATGGACTTCTCCATCAAATCCTACTATAGCAATCCAATAGGAAGCCTCGTTGTTGAGAGGGTATTGATTACCCGTTTCAGATGGAGTTGCTTGCCATGTATAACTTGAATATGGTTTAACTACGTTTTGAGAAGTGTCTGCATCACGAGTATCTTCAAAGGGTGTAGAAGATAAGAAAATGTAATATGATTCAATCGCTGGATCATTTTTATCATCCCATTCAATTTGAATCCTAGTTCCAGTACTGTCCCAATAAGCAATTATTCCTCCTATCTCTGGAATATGGAGACCGGGATCAAGAATATTTTCATTGATTAAAGCGATTGAAGATGTTTTGATTCCTTCATCCCAATAATTTCCAGATGAATCAACAGGGATTACGCTGACCCAGAACATAATATTAGGCGCTAATGGACTGCCATCTGAGAATTGTTGAAGTAAAACTGGCATCTCTACATCTCTATCAATAATCATTGCTGGTTGACGATTTACTAAAGAACTGAAAGGAACTGTTTCAGCAAATATCCAATATTCATAGATATCTGAAGCCTCACTTTCTTGGAATGTGACAAACACAGCATCTCCATCATCTGATGGACGGTCAGTTAACTGCGGAGGGTTGATTCTAGGAGGGGGGAAAACATCTCCACTATTATCTGAAGGAATAACTAGGACCATATAATTCTGCATATCTGAAAGGAATACATTGCCATGGATATCATGAGTTGTGATAGTTACATATAGAGGAACTTCGGGTATTATTGACGATGAAGAAGATTGTGAAATAGTATCTCCATAATGTGCCTTCTCTACTGTCATCTGAAGTTGGAAGGCTCCTCCAATCTGCTGTTGATTCAATGTTATAAGTCCACAAGATAGAGGAGATTCAGAACAATCATTCCAAGATTCTGTTAAATCTTCCTGATAGAAATCAGAAACCCAGATTGTATAGAATGAGAAATCAGTAGCCAAAGACCTATTCCAAATTATATCAATAGCCGTACCATCATCTTCAGGGTGATCGAATGCTACTAAGCCCTCGACTCTTGCTGGCGGTATACCTACACCACCATTATTTGATTGAGGGGTTACTTCAACAACCAATACATCGCTCAAATCTTGATTACCCCAATCATCAGAAGCAACCACACCTATCCAATAAGTAGTGTCGTCTAAGAATGGAGAATCCCCGAATGAGGAAATGATGGTAGAGTTAGATGAACAATTTGAGACATATGACGATACTGGCCAACCATCTACATTGTTTGGTGGTTGCCAACTAGTAGCGGGTAAGGCGAATATAGTATAGAATGTACAATCGTCTTCTTCATTGGGAATCCAAGAAACTTGTATTTGTCCTCCTTCATCATCTGGAACATCGATGGCAGTAGTTCCTTCAATCGGCATCGGTGGAATGCCATCATCAAGGCCGCCCGCTGTTACTATTGGGCCAACTATTGTGGCATTTAGCGGATCTGACTGACCACTTTCATCTACACAAACAGCAGCAAACCAATATGTAGAGCCAGGATTCAATTGAAGAACTGTATTATTTCCTGAAAGTGAAGAAATGTCATAGTTATTTGTTAAAGCTAGAGCATTTGTGATCTCTTGTTCAACCGCCCAAAGCCTAGTTTTAGATGAGTCCATCTCAGTACAAGCTGACCATTCTGCATAGATAGTTCCGGCAGTACCGCCTGAAATTGGATTTGCAGTTAGCCATTCAGGAGGAGATGGAACTTCATCAATTGGAGTTGCATTAAAAGGCCATGTCATTGGCTCCCCAACTGAACCATCTGCATATTCTGTAACAATTGCTGCACGATACTTATTCCCATCCACCAATGTTGACATAACGCCATCATGATCTGCTTCAGTAATAGTCGCTGATGTTTGAGACCAGAAAGGAACATGCATATAACCTGCAAAATCATCTAAATCTTGTTTACTAGGCTCCCAGTCAGGTATATTTGTTGAATCCCAGATATAAACTCTGTAACCATACCATGCTGCATCTTCAGAGGGTAACCAAGTAGTTTCAAGGACACCGCCGCCATCATTTGCACGATTATTCAATGAGGTCAGAATAGTGGGAACTTCGATTCTTTCCCAATCGTATGTCATTCTAACACTAATTGTTCCATTCATTGGAGATTGCATTTGTACATGCAGTTGTACAGAATTAGATCCGGGACCAACATTAGATATCGCACTTTGGAATCCCGCCTCAATTGCAGGATTCCTTCCGGCCAAATCCCATGAACCACTATAATTCAATGATACTGAGCGAGCCCAAACATTAGATGAAGAAATTGGGCTTGTGATAGTCATAGCTCCATTGTACATAGGTAAAACACCAGGAAGTGAATTGGAATCATTTGGAATAAAAAGAGGATCAGAAGAATTGACAAGAACTGTAGACATCCCTGGGTGAGTTGTGGAAGTTATCTCCCATTGCCTACCTCCGAAAACTGAAAACATTGGTTCTGCTCTTCTTTGATATTCTCTTGGCTGTTCAATCAAACTACCTTTCCAAACATGAAGGCCATCTTCAGCGGCTACAAACAACGAATCTGATTCAATGAATGCATTGTTGAATCCTGATGCTGAAGTCGAAGCAACTACTGAATGAGAATTTCCTACATCTAATAGATTGATTCCTCCAGATCCTATTAGAACTAGATAATTGCCATTAGATACCATCTTCACAGGTGGCCATGATAGAAGGTTAGAAGGATTTGTACCCGCTTCCATTTGCCCCATTGTGCCATTCCAATGTACTACTGGAGCAATATCTGTAGCAACATGAACTCCCCAAGAATCTGCTGCTAGATTTAGAACATTATTACTTGGTATCATATCTATGAGGTATGTTCCATTTTGGGAATCCGTATCAATATCCCAAGCAGCTACACCAGGTCGTGTTGCCCCTTGTCCGTTGTGAGAAATAAATATAGATGCGTTATGATGTTGAATAATTGAAGAGTTACCTATTGTAACTTCTCTAGTTACAGAATCTGCAAATAACATTCCAGAAACTCGATTACCGATTAAACCATCAGAGTAATCTATGGTATTCTGTATTGAATAAGTTCCGGCTTCAAGAACAGTTAGTCCCGCTAATCCGCCTGCTAAAATTGTACCATTTCCTTGGATTGGACTATCTAGCAACATTAAATGTTCAATCACTGGAGATGGAAGTCCATTGTAAGAAGTAATTGGCGAATCCCACCCATCTTTTGTTAGATTATACAT
>DAQW01000104.1:0-1027 GCA_002503045.1 Euryarchaeota archaeon UBA39
CCATACCACAGTTACAGTGCTAAGAAATGTACCAAGAGAAAACAATGTATCTCCCGGTTCAAATAAATCAAAATCAGAAATGAATGGCATAAATGGCTTACAACCACTAGCCACCCAAGCAATGTAACAAAGAATCATCCAACCCAAAGTCATTCCAGTAAAGAAATTAATTGACAAGCGACGACGTTGCCAATCTTCCATATTTACTATCTAAAAACAATAGAATATGATTTTCTCGGTCTATTTCACAGAATGAAAGCGAGCCTTGATGATAGAGGAATTAGTGAGAATAGATATGGAACGGCGAATTGGCATTATTGTCAATCCCGATGCAGGTCTTGGTGGTCGCCTAGCTCTCAAAGGATCTGATGGTATGGCTGAAATCGCTCGAGCAAAAGGTGCTGAAGACCGTGCTGGTCCTAGAATGAATGAGGCTTTTGAATATCTTTTTTCAATTATTGAGTTGTCTTCAATTTCATGGGAAGATGTTCATTGGTTCTTACCTCAAGGAAGAATGGGTGATTCATGGATACCTGAAAAAATGAAAACTCAAGGGAAATGGACAAATGTATTTGACACCCCAAAAATGACCACAGCTGAAAATACAATTCATGTTGTAAATACACTGATTGAACAAAATGTTGAGATTATTCTCTATGCTGGAGGCGATGGTACAACTAGAGACATTATTGGAGCATTGGAGAATATTGATGCGGCCTCTACTCCCATCTTGGGAATTCCTGCAGGTGTGAAAATGCACAGTGGTAGTTTTGGGGCGTCTCCCAGATCTGCTGCAGAAGCATTTGCTGCTTGGTATTCAGGAGACTTATTGATTGCTCAAACTGAAGTAATGGATCTTGATGAGACATTGTATAGAGAAGGAGAATGGGTTGTGAAAATGTATGCTGAAGCAATGAGTCCAGGGAGCCCTAGATGGATGCAAGGTTCAAAACAACGAATCGAGAGAGTTTCAGAAATTGAAATCTTAGAAAGTCTAGGTGATCATCTTCGTGAAACAATAGAAGAT
>DAQW01000104.1:1412-11517 GCA_002503045.1 Euryarchaeota archaeon UBA39
TCGATCGGTTTCAAAATTACCGTTTTGGGAATAGATGCTACTCTTGGAAATCAAAATATTGGAACCGATCTAGATGAAAAGCAACTAATTGACACAATTAATGAGCATAAATCTCGATTCAAAGAAAATGCAAAAATCTTGACGCTTCTTTCTCCTATGGGAGGACAAGGATTCCTAATTGGTAGAGGGAATTTACAATTATCACCAACAGTAATTCGTTTAATTGGAATTGAAAATATTCTCGCCATCGTCACACCTGCAAAACTAGCTACACTGAATACACTTAGGATAGATACTGGAGACCTAAATCTAGACTTGAAATTTCAAGAAAAAAAATACATGAAAGCATTACAAGGATATCGAACTACGAGATTAATCCGAATTTCTGCAGAATGAATGTTCGCGACAATGTTCAACATGTCAAACTCACCGTGTACCCCCATGGACATGCGCCGAACGTCACTCATCCTCGTCCTGCTGATGGTCTTTTCAACCACTTTAGCAATGATAGAAACAAACCATTTCTCGCCACTGACTTCTGAAAATTCGGAAACATCTGCTAGAAATGGAGCCACTGCATGGCTCCAAGATAGAGCAGATAGTTTAGGAAATGCAGGTTCTCATTCTAGTATCGAACAAGCACCTGATGGGACTTTGTGGGTTGCCCACACTAAAGACGGAGATCTATGGGTTACCAATGATGCTGCAGGGTATTGGAACAGTGAGCAAATCTATTCTTTCGGTTCAACTGGTCGATTAGCAAATCTACAAATTGATTCTTCAGGGAATCCTAGAATTGCTCATTTTGATGCATCTGAACATATTCTTCGAATCTCCAGATATGATGGATCAGCATGGTCAACATCCACTGTCGCCCCTGGGGAAGACACTGGTAGTGAAGGACCATATGATAGCAACGAAGGACGTATTGGATTCCAAATCGATGCAAATGGAGGAGAACACTACACATATCTCACAGGAGGAGAGGATTTGGCATATTCATCATTCATCAATAATCAATGGACTACAGAACTTATCGACGAAGGTGATGGAGAAGCAGAAGAATATTCTGGAAATTCAAAAATTGGGAGATGGAGTGATTTGCTTATTGATGATGGTGGAATTTTGAATGTAGTATACAGTGGATTTCAGGTTCAAGCGTCATACAGTCCAATTGATGGAAGTATAGAGAGTGCATGGTACAGTGAATTTATTCGACATGGAACTCTTACTCCAGGAGGATGGACGATAACAACAGTAGTTTCCAATGCAACAGGAGATTCAACAGAATATTATTGGCTAGATGCGGAATATGATTCCTCTGGAACTTTACACATTGCTTACCAGAATTATTCTGGCGGATGGTTTGGAGGATCCGAAAGCGTATGGATGGCAACTCCTGGAAGTGGGTTCTGGAACACTGAAAGAATACATGATGGTAGTTCCGATGGAGACTACATTCGTCTATTGTTTGATTCAAATGATAAGAAGAAGCTCGCTTGGTACAATAATGCAGATGATGATGCGATTCTAATGCGTGAAGATGGCAGTGGATATGAAGTGATTACAGTTGCAGAATCAGGAAATGTTGGCAGTTACATCGATTTGCTATTAGATTCAAATGATGAAGAAATATTTTCATTCTACGATACTACAGAACAAGATCTGATTGTTGCTATTCCTGGACAAGATGAAGATTCAGATGGGGTTGTAGATAGCATTGACAAATGCTTAGGTTCATCTCCTACCAAACAAATTGACAATCATGGATGCGAATGGACACAAGGAGAATTAACTACCCAAACAGATGACTTTGCTTACCTTGAATCAGCGACTACTTCAGATGGAACTCATCAAATGGTTATGTTTGAGGGGTATGAAAAAGGGACAGGATCTTGTGACCATGATCCTGGAACTAACAATAATGATTCGAATGATTGTAATCTTATTCACTTTTCATTTGATGGGACTTCAAGTCAAAGAACAACAATTGATGACGATGCAGAAAGTGGGAGATATGCAGATATTGTAGCTCTTCAAGATGATTCATTGGCAGTGTCATATATGCAAATTCTAGCACGAAATAGTTTCAACGCAGTTATCTCTACAGCGGCGAAGGTAGCAATCAAATCTAGTGGTAGTTCGTCGTGGACAACGACCACATTGGAAACAGGGAATAACACTGGATGGTATACTGATATTGCAGCATCAGAGAATGGAACTATTGGAATGGTTTGGGTTGACCAAGAAACATCAAGTGTTCGCTTTGCAATGCATGATGGTTCTCAATGGAGTAATCCAGAAACCGTTGCAATCAATTCTACATTTCCACGAATTGGATTCGTTGGAGATAATCCAATTATATTCTACAGAGATGTTGATGCACGTTCTGTTGCAATTGCTACAATGAATGGAAGTAATTGGGATTCAACAACAGTCATCAGCCAATATACCGGGTTTTATCGACCAGATATTGCAACTGGTTCAGATGGAACATTGTGGTATGTTGTTCAAAGAGGAACAGATGGTAGTGGAGACTCAGACTGTAATTCAATTCACGAATGTACTGTATTACTGATTAATTACGATTCTAACGGACTCGGAACAATCACTGATCTCGGTCTTTCAGATACTACTACTGGTGTTTATCCATCAGTGACTGTTGACGATGCAAATCGTCCTCATGTAGCTTGGTATAATCCTGATGATGGAGGAGTTATTGTTGCTGCTGAAACTCCTTCTGGATGGCAACAAACATCAATCAGTCATGAAAGAAATGCTGGAAATTATGTTGAAATTGTAACAGATAATACTGGATGGGAAACTGTATTTTCATTTGACAGAGAGGCAAACGGAACCGTAGTTCATCTCACAAGAGAACCTACAGAACAAGATCATGACCTTGTAGCAGACGAATTTGATAATTGTCCTGATACTCCATTTGGAGAAACTGCAGATATTTATGGGTGTTCAGAATCTCAAAGAGATGGGGATAACGATGGAGTCTTAGATATTAATGACCTATGTCCATATACAAATTCAAACGAAGCCTCAGATGTAGATGCAAATGGATGTGGAGCAAGTCAGAGAGACACTGATGAAGACGGAGTTGTGGATGCAATTGACCAGTGCCCTGGAACTCCAGAGAACACTGTTGTAGACAATCAAGGATGTGATGAATCCAAGAGAGATTCTGATGATGATGGAGTAAATGATTTGAGTGATTTATGTCCAAATACTCCATATTATGATGTTGACAAAGTAGATTCAGATGGATGTTCTCCAGCTGAGAAAGATACTGATGGAGATGGAGCGTTCGATGATTTCGACCGCTTCCCTGAAGATCCTACTCAAATGTACGATTCTGATAACGATGGATTTGGAGATAATGAAACTGGAAATAATGCAGATGATTGTCCATTTGAATTTGGAACATCTACAGGAGATAAATTAGGATGTCCAGATATGGATGGAGATGGAATTGTTGATGATCTAGATGATGATAAAGATGGAGATGGAACTGCTAATGTGGATGATGCATTCCCAGATGATAGTTCAGAATCGACTGATACTGATCTTGATGGATTTGGAAATAATATTGATCCTGACGATGATAATGATGGGAAAGCAGACCAAGAAGAAACAGACTGTGGTAGTGATCCATTAGATCCTGAATCTTTGCCTCCAGATGAAGATGGAGATGGAACTTGTGACCTTCTAGATACCAATGAAGATGATACTAACCAAAATAATTCAGGGTCCACAGAAGATACAAGTGGAGGTTTTCCTGTTGTTGCTATTGCAGGAATTGTTGTTGTGATTCTTGTTTTGGGTGGCGTTGGTGCTTTCCTTTTCACACGTAGCGGATCAGAGACAGTAACTGGAGCATCAATGGCAGCATCTGAGTCGACTACCTCTACATCTCAACAAGGAGAAATGATTCCTACAGATCGTGTATGCGGTAAGTGTGGGGCACCCGGATTGGTATTCATCCCAGCATATCAGAGACATTACTGTAGAGTATGTTCTCAATATGAATAATCAGATTTCTCTACCAAGAGATGCCTTGATTAAACCGTGGAATGGTGGGCTAGGTCGATTTGGTCTACTCTTGAATTCGGGGTGATATTGAGTGGCAAAGAAAAATGGGTGATCAACCATCTCAATTATTTCCATTCTCACGCCTTCAGTATCTTTACCTACAAATCTTAAACCTGCAGCTTCTAAATCATTTACCATATCGGGATTTACTTCATATCGATGACGATGACGTTCTTGGATTTCCATAGCCCCATTATACAACCTATATGCAGCGCAATCTGTAGTCTGTAAGTTAGTCTGGCGACTACCAAGACGCATTGTTCCACCCATATGGGTTCTGCTCCCTTCGGGCATGAAAATTACAGTTGGATGAGGTGTATCTTCATCAAATTCAGTACTATTCGCTCCAGCCAATCCAAGTACATTTCTAGCAAATTCGATAGTAGCAATTTGTAGTCCGAGACATACGCCAAGATATGGAATCTTATTTTCTCTTGCGAATTGTGCTGCTAGAATTTTCCCTTCAATCCCTCGATCTCCAAAACCACCTGGAACAAGTATTCCGTCAGCAGCCTTTACCAAATCCCAGGATTTTGAATGCGTTTCACTACCTTCATTTGATGTTTCTAAATCAGATGCCTCTACCCAATCAATAAACAAATTAACTCCTTCAGCAAGTGCTGAATGATTCAATGCTTTAATCACACTAAGATATGAGTCTGAAAGTCCGGTGTATTTGCCAACCATGGCAATATGGACGTCCCCGCTTAATTCATCCATTCTTTGAGCAAGGTTACCCCATTCTTCTAAGAGGGGGCGTTCTGTAGAAAGATCAAGGTTAAGGCGTTTACAAATCTCCTTTGTCGCACCCTGCTCTTCCAACATCATAGGGACACGATAGATATTCGAAACATCATGAGCACTGAAAACAGAAGTCTCAGAAACATGACAAAATAGGGAAAGTTTTGTCTTTACTTCAGATAGAATTGGCTCTGAGGATCTACAAACTAAGAAATCTGGCTGAATCCCTGATGCCATTAGGCCTTTGACAGAATGTTGTGTGGGTTTTGTCTTCTGTTCACCTACTACACCTATTACAGGAACGAGACTGACGTGCAAGAAACAAATATTTTCACGCCCAACACGGAATTGGAATTGACGAAGGGCTTCAACGAATGGTGCTGATTCAATATCTCCTACGGTGCCACCTAATTCAATAACACAGATGTCTGGAGTTTCGTCGCTCCCATCAGAGGGGGTATGCGCAATTCGTTCAATTCGATCTTGAATTTCATTAGTAATATGTGGAACAACCTGGACAGTTTTTCCTAAATAATCGCCCTTTCTTTCTCTCTCAATTACTGAAGAATATACTTTACCTGTAGTCAAATTATTATCTCGATTTAATGTAATATCAAGAAATCGTTCATAATTCCCCAAATCCAAATCTACTTCGCCGCCATCATCCAAAACGAAAACTTCACCGTGCTCGAATGGACTCATTGTCCCGGCATCAGAATTCAAGTAAGGATCGATCTTAATCGCAGTCACACGATAACCGAGTGATTTCATCAAAACTCCGACGCTGCTCGCAGTTACTCCCTTACCAATTCCGCTAAGAACGCCCCCCGAGACCACGATGTACTTCATGCAATCAACGGGGTTTTCAGCCATCCGCGTTGGCCTATGAACATTCGCAGAAAAATTAAGGAAAAAACGCTTAAGACTCGTATCAAGCATCAAGTATCTAGTCGGATGTCTATAGGCATGGACCGGCCAAGTGGACGAGTCCTAGTCACCGGAGCATTGGGGCAAATTGGAACTGAATTGGTAGAAGCATTAAGAGAAAAACATGGACATAAGGCAGTGATTGCAACCGATATTAGAGAATCTAAAGGATGTCAAATTCTTGATGTAATGGACAAAGAAGGAATCGAAAAATTAGTTCATGGAGAAAACATCACTGAAATCTACCATTTAGCAGCATTATTGTCAGCAACTGGAGAAAAAAATCCGGAATTATGTTGGAAGATCAATGTCATAGGATTGGAAAATGTGATCTCTGCTGCGAAAAAAAACAATGCTCGCTTATTTTCTCCCTCATCTATAGCAGTATTTGGACCGGATTGCCCAAAAATTGCTCCACAAATTACTCCTCTAAATCCCACTACAGTATATGGTAAAACCAAGGTTGTAGGAGAACAATTAGCAATCACATCTGGGATTGATATGCGAGGAATACGATATCCTGGTCTAATTTCTTACAAAGCTCCAGCAGGTGGAGGTACTACTGATTATGCAGTAGAAATTTTCCATGCTGCTCTAGAAAATGGACACTACGATTGTTTTGTACGTGAAGATACTCGATTACCGATGATGTATATGGATGATGCAATTCGAGCTACTCTAGAATTGATGGATTTTCCTTTAGAAGATTTAAGCGAAGCAAGAGGAGGTTACAATATCTCAGGATGTTCATTTACTGCTAAAGCATTAGTAGAAAGTATTCAACGGCATTTACCACATTTTACTTGTACATTCAATCCAGATATTAGACAGACATATGCTGATTCTTGGCCAGATGAGATTCAGGATGATGTAGCGTATAATGAATGGGGATGGAAAGCAAACTTCGATCTTGACAAAATTGTTGATGATATGCTTGAGAATTTGAAAATAAGCGAAAGAGTTGCTACAAGAAGCAGTGGTGGAAGCGGCGACGGAAGTTTCTGAAGTCAATCCTCAGTGTCTCCAAGTTCTGATTGCCAATCAGGTGTTTGAGGATCTTGTTTAGCCCACAATATATCTCCAATTCGAAGAACTGAGATTGCAGACTCTGTTGCTCCAATCAGTGCTTGACGAGTTGTTCGTACAGGTTCTAAAATCCCTCGTTCATACATGTCATGAATACTTCGATCAGTTACATCAAGACCCAACCAATCGTTATCATTGGATGCTTGTGCTGCTGTAATTTCTAGAATTCGATCTAATCCATCCAAGCCAGCGTTTTGTGCCAACGCACGGGGAATACATTCCATTGCTGCTGCATATGCTTCTATTGCTAATTGTTCACGTCCAGGAACTGTAGTTGAAAATGCTCTCAATCTTCGAGCAAGAGCGATTTGAATCGCACCTCCACCTGGGAGAATCGAAGAATCTTGAACAAGTCCACAAGCTACACCAATGGCGTCATCGAATGCCCTCTGGGTTTCTTGGAGAATGGATTCTGTAGAACCCCTAAGTATCACAGTTTGTCCTGAACCTACTGAACCGTGAATTCGTACATGATCTATCGATTCCCAACGCTCTTCTTTAACTGAGTCAAAATTGCCCAATGAATCAGAAGAAATTCCTCTTGTATCACGAATAATACTGGCCCCACATGCTCTAGCAATTAGTTCCAAATCATCCCTCTCTATTCTACGATAAGTTACTATTCCCGCTTTTCTAAGCATGGGGACTGCATCGTCATTTACTCCATCTCTAACAATTAACAAATCTGTACCTATTTCTGCAATTGCCTGTACCCTTTCTTGCAATTCTTTCTTCTGCCGTTCAATAAAACGTGCCAACATCCCTGGTTCCGATATTCGAATGGAAGCGTCAAGAGACAATTCTTTAGGGTCCAAACCTCCATCTAAAATCAATACTTTACCTGCTGTCAACTTTTCAGGAGTCTGGGAATCAAGGCGAGTCTTTCTCATTACAATACCATCAATTCTTTCAGAATCAGATATCCGTCCCCCTCGAATAGTAATTCTCTTGATGTCATTTGGATCAATTGAATCATGATTGGAACGAGTGAAGGCGATATTCGCAGCATCAACTGCTAATTCAGAAAGACATGCCCTAGTGTCTTCACTTACTTTTCCAGATAAACTAGTTTCTACAACTCGAATGAGATCTTCTGAATTCGATGATTTACATATTGATTCAATTTCCGATAAAGCATGATCTAATGACATCCTGTATCCTTTAGCAAGAACTGATGGGTGAATGCCTCTATCAATCCAATCTAAAGCATTCAGCAACAACTCAGCGGTCAAAACAATCGCACTAGTAGTCCCATCATGTGCTTCAGTATCCTGAGTGGTAGATGTTGAAATCAACATCCTAGCAGTAGGGTGTTCGACCTTTGCAGCCTCCAAAACTGTTACTCCATCATTAGTCACTTGTACATCACCAACATCGGAAATCAACATTTTATCTAAGCCAAGGGGACCTAATGTAGACCTGACTGCATCGGCCAATGCGAGCGCTGCTTTGACATTATTTCGAAATGCAGTATTGCCTTGCTCTCGCTCAGTATCCTGAAGGATTCTCTCGTGCTCCCTACTAGCCATGGACGGACAAGCGACCGGGATGTTCCACTTGAACCCAATGTGTTGAGTTGATTTGAGAAATCTGGAATTTCACGAATATTGATATATGGTTGGTAGTATCGGACATTACAACCCGAGGTTGTATAGTGGTGATTTTTTGAGCGAAGATTGGGAAGATGGTTTGATTGACCAACTACTTTCCATGTTCAATCAACTAGGTATGGAAATGACTCGTGAGCAATTAATGGGTTTGATTAATCAAATTCGTGGTCAATTCGAAGGAATGGGGATTGATATGGAAAAATTAGAGTCAGGGGATATCGCTATTGATGCTCAGGCAAATATGGATGCTTTAGCAAAAGCTATTGGTTCAATGATGAGTAATGGCGGAGAAATTGGAGATCTTTTAGGAACAATGGGGTTCAAGGTTGATGTTCAGCCAAAAACCGTTACTGTTGATGCCCCTGAGCAAAATGAAGAAACTGACTCTAGTGCTGAACTCGATGCGGATGTACATATTCTAAACAATACAATGCACATCACACTCGACCTCACTCATGCTAACGTAGAGAATGAAAATTTAGATTTGACTCTAACTGATGGGGGTAGTATTTTACAAATCATTAAAGAAAACCAATTGCGACCATTTCGTAAACTTGAATTGGAAAAAGTTGCTAAAGATGTGATTTCTTGGGATTTGAACAATGGGATTCTGGATATCGAATTGAGTATTGAAGGAAGTAATGGAAATATCCAAATTGAATAGAGGGTGAAAAAATGAGTGGACCAGTAATAGGAATAGATCTCGGAACGACAAACAGTTGTGTGGCTACATTAGAAGGCGGACAACCAGTAGTTATCGCAAATTCAGAGGGGGCAAGAACTACTCCTAGTGTTGTTGCATTTACCAAAGAAAATGAACGGTTGGTTGGAGTTACGGCCAAAAGACAGGCAGTAACAAATTCAGAAAGAACAATACTCTCTGTAAAGAGAGAGATGGGTACAGATTGGTCTCAAAAAATAGATGAGGAAACGTTTACTCCCCAAGAAATTTCAGCATTTATTCTTCAAAAATTGAAGTCGGATGCTGAAGATTATCTTGGGAGAGAGGTCAAACAGGCAGTAATCACATGTCCTGCATATTTCAGTGACGCACAACGAAAGGCAACAAAAGATGCAGGGAGAATCGCTGGACTAGATGTTCTAAGAATCATCAACGAACCTACTGCGGCCGCTCTTGCATATGGAGTGGACAAAGACGATGATCAAACTATCTTGGTTTACGATTTAGGTGGAGGAACTTTCGATGTTTCTGTTCTAGAAATTTACCAGGTAGATGATCAGCCTCAAATTGAGGTTAAAGCAACATCTGGTGATAATCGACTAGGAGGTGATGATTTCGACCACAAAGTTGTAGATTATCTAGTATCTGAATTCAAGAAAAATACTGGAATCGATTTGGAAAAAGACTTGCAAGCAATGAGTCGGATTCGAGAAGCTGCAGAAAAGGCAAAAATCGAATTATCTCAAACACAATCTGCAAATGTGAATCTTCCATTTATCACAATGAAAGATGGACAACCTGAGCATCTTGATATTTCGATTACTCGTGCTAAATTCGAGGATTTAGTTTCAGATTTAATTAAACGAACTATGAAGCCAACAAGACAGGCAATGAAAGATGCTGGATTAAACAAGGGAGAAGTTGACAAAGTAATTCTTGTCGGTGGTTCAACACGAAT
>DAQW01000037.1 GCA_002503045.1 Euryarchaeota archaeon UBA39
TGTGCATGCTTGGAATTCAGTTACGTCTTCGACATAGTACAACTTTCCAAGATTTGCGTCACTCGCACCTGGGCAGGTGGGTAGATTAGATGCAGATGCAACATAGTATGTTGGCCAATCATCTGTGGATTCTCCAAGAGAAACTGGGTCACCGTCTTCTGTTTCAGGCTCTGAGCCCCCAATACATCCAACAAAGGATAAACTCAACATCATCAAAACAATCGTAGTCGCTAAAAGGTGATTTCCCATGAGTCAAATTAAGATTGGAGGCATTTAGTGGTGATGCATAAAATAAGAATGTAAGGAAGGTATTCTTACTATTCACACTAACCATACTAAATAGAAAGGGTCGACGCAGCACAACGTAGGGTTCTCAGTGGTTCGATTTTCAGATTTAGGAATCGGATCAGATTTGGTCCAAACTCTCTCTGATGAGGGTATTTCTGAGCCTTTTGAAGTTCAAATTGCAGCTATTCCTAGTGCAATGGAAGGAAGAGATATTTGTTGTAGGGCACCTACTGGTTCAGGTAAAACATTGGCATTTGGATTGCCATTAATTGAAAGAACCCCCCGTGCTGAGCCGAATCGACCTACTTCACTAATATTGACGCCTACTAGAGAATTGGCTGAGCAGATTCGAAATGTCCTGGGTCCATTAGCAGGAAATTATGGAATGGATGTTCTCTCTGTTTATGGTGGGACATCTTACGGAAAACAACGTAAGGGGCTAGATAGGGGTGTAGAGATTTTAGTTGCATGTCCTGGACGTTTGTTAGATCTAATGGAAAAAAGAGCATTGAGTTTAGAAGATGTTGGGATTGTTGTATTAGATGAAGCAGATCGTATGGCAGATATGGGATTTATGGAGCCTGTTTGTGACATTATTGAAAGTTGTAGTAACAAACCACAAATGATTCTCTTTAGTGCCACATTAGATGATGATGTTTCGAGACTTGTGGATATGTATCAAGATGATCCAGAAATCATTGGAGTTGGGCCTGAAGAAATTAGTATGGATAGTATGGAACATTTGTTTTGGAAAGTTAAACCATACATGAAAACAGAAGTTTCAGTAAAATCAGTCAAGCGGGCAGGAAGAAGTATTATTTTCTGTAGAACTAGGAGAGGTGTTGACCGTTTGGGTGATGAAATGGAAGATGATGGTATTGAATTATCCACACTCCATGGAGGATTAAATCAACGTCAAAGAGATCGTGCAATGAGTAAATTCACTAGTGGAAGAAGTATGGTTTTGATTGCAACAGATGTTGCAGCAAGGGGAATAGATATTGAAGGAATAAATTGTGTTATACATTACGACCCTCCTGATGATGCAAAAGTGTACAAACACAGAAGTGGAAGAACTGCAAGGGCAGGTTCTACTGGAGTTGTAATTTCATTAGTTAAAGGGAATGAAAAGAGAAGATATGATCGAATTCAAAAAGCGGTTGGGATAAAAAAAAGATTTTCAGACCCACATCCTGATGATTTAGAAAAGAAAGAATTCAAATTAGTAGAACCACGCTCTAAAAGGGTGAAAAATAAACATCAACAAAGATCCCAACGGAGAGATTCTGGAAGGCGTGAAAGAACAAGTACTGGGAGACCTGATTATTCAAAACGAGGAAAGAGAAAAAAACGATATTCAAAATCAAATGATTCTCCAAGAAATTGGGGTGAAGAAAATAATGAGCGGCGAAATCGTAGAAACTCAAGAAATCAAAAAAGAGGTGGGCGAGGAAATAATCGAGGGAACCGTGGAAATAATCGTGGTAATCGAGGAAATGATCGAAGGCGTTCAGAACGATGATACTGCAACTATTACTCTCTCAACTTCTTCATCAGTCAAAAGTGGGAATACTGGAATTGATACTATTTCATCACAGAGTTGTTCTGTGAATTGTAATGCCCCTTTCTTGCCTTGTGGGTGGTTTGAAAATACTGGTTGAAGGTGGCAAGGAATTGGATAATGGATTCCTGTAGAAATCCCATGATTAGAGAGATGTTTTATGAATTTATCACGGTTATTTACTCTCAAAACAAATTGATGCCATGCATGATTTGCACCATCACGAATCTTTGGGATAATGATATCTAAATCAGAAAATGCATCAAGATACTTCATAGCTATTTGATTACGACGGGAGACCCACTGATCCAATTGTTTTAGTTGGATTCTCCCTATACCACATTGAATTTCAGAGAGGCGGAAATTTGTTCCAAGAACATCATTACGATACTTGTCTGATCGTCCGTGATCAATGAATGTTGATATTTTTTGGACCAAATCTATGGATTTGTTCGCAAGGATAGCCCCCCCATCTCCACCAACTGCCATATTTTTACTAGGAAAGAAAGAAAATGTTGCAATATCACCAAAAGATCCTATGGATTTTCCATTAAGAGAGGCCCCGTGCGCTTGTGCTGCATCTTCAATAACTGGAATCCCTCGTTCTTCTGCGTAACTAAAAATTTCTGTTGCTGTTGGTTGGCCATACAAATGGACTGCAATAATGCATTTAGTTTTGGAAGTAATGGCTTGTTTTAATGATTCTAGATCCAATGTATAGTATTCTTCTTCTATCTCTACAAACACTGGGGTAGCGCCAACCATTGAGATACATGTAGCACTAGCAATGTATGTATGGCTTGGAACAATTACTTCATCACCTGGACCAATATCAAGAGCATGTAAAGCAGCAATTAGGGCTACAGAGCCATTACTACAAGGTACTCCACCCAAAGCCCCACAATATTCTGCCCATTCAGCACCGAAAGCTTTCGATTCGGGGCCTTTGATCCAATATCCTGAATTCAAGATTCGGAGAGTTGTTTCTCGCATTTCATCATCGATAAACATACGACCCATTGGGACCTTGTCCAATTGAGGCATGCTACGGCGTAAGATGACGCATATATGAGCGGTTCCTTACATTTCAGATACAATATCTTCCAATAATGATCTGAAAATTGAGATTGAGCGTCGATGGTCTGTAATTCCAGAATGTTGTAACGCCAGTTCACCTAATTGGTGTCTGTCATTCCAACATTCACGTAGTGATTGTTCGAAAGATTTCAGATTATGGTGATTAGGTATTACAATACCTCCCTTTCCTACTGCTTCGGGTTGAGAGCCTATTGAACAAGTAACTGAAGGAATTGAAAATAACCCTGCTTCATTTATTACTCGGCCCCAAGAACCCGTTGATTCAACAATCAAAAGATGAACGTCTGTCGATGCAAACGCATGTTCAACTGAAACATGACCATGTAGTGTTGTGTTTGGGTAACGACCTAATTGTTCAACATATGATCCTGAACCATATATATGAAAATGGGCTTCCGGCCATCTTCTTAACAAGTAAGGGAAAAGTTTGTGATATGTACGTAGTCCCTTCTCAGGTGTTACACCAATGATGGTAAAATGTGGTGAAGAAAGTGAGTTGTTATCTTCTCTTTTTTGTAAACCAATTTTTCTAATTTTTTCTACATTTTCTATCGATTTAAATCTAGAAGAATAATCAATTGGAAGAGGAATATTCACATTCATTTTCATTGAGAATTGGGATCCAACTTGTTTGCCTAATCCTTCTCCAGCTGTACAAACACAAATGGCATCTTCAATGGCTTGTCTAAAAATTGAAGGGAACCTAGATGGAATATCATCTCTGACAAAAAGGAGGTAAGGGATGTTTCGTTCCCGAAATGCTTGTGCTGCTCCTGTGGACCATTCTAATTGAGTCAATCC
>DAQW01000107.1 GCA_002503045.1 Euryarchaeota archaeon UBA39
ATACCAAATGCTGCAGTTTTACCAGAACCAGTTCTAGCTTGACCAATTATATCTCTACCAGTGCGGGCAGAAGGAATTGCTTCTCTCTGGATTTCAGTTGGATTTTCCCAACCTTCAGTTACGAGTGCATCTAGAATGTATTCAGGTAAATCCCAATCTGAGAAACTGATAGATGACATTTAGATCCGACCTATTGGAATGAGTCGGCGGCTCGGATCTCTGCTTGCAAATCTCCCATCCAATACTTCAGACAGTTTTCCTTAGTGAGGAAACGTTGCTTGTTTCCTCTCTTCCTTTTCTTTGGGAGTGCTTGTAATACATGTTGTCGCATATAATGGCGGAATTTGTGGGCCTTGGCCACGTTTTGACCCTTAGGGGTCCAGCCATCCCAGAGTCGCTCGAACTGTTCGAGCTTGAAATCATCGGGGCCTTCACTCATGTTCGTCATCCTGCCGACTTATACCCTGTATATGACGGTGACGGAATATTCATGCCCACGAAAGTCGTGAATCTACGTATCGATCTACAGCATATCTGCCCCAGAATAGGTAGTAAATACCTAGTGTGATTACTGATAAAATAAGGACTTTAATCCAAATACCGAAAAGTTCCATTGCCGTTCCGTGGTAAGTTACAGATCGACCGCCAATACTCAAATTAGCAGTCCATTTTCTAATGACCATAGTTTCTGCCCAAGGCTTTCCAATACCTAAAGTTAAAATTGTAATCAATAATCCAGCAATTTTTGTGAAGAATAGTCCTTTGTCAGCCATTTTTATTTTCCAAATAGGCTGAACTGAATTTCCTACAGGAGTCACGGCTGCTGATTGAATCGGAGCCTGATACCCCATTTGTTGATTATATGCTGCTTGCATCTGTTGATTCTGAGATGCAGGCATTTGCTGATGTGAATATGTGGTCTGAGCCATAGAATTAGCAGGGGGCATAGTTTGCATAAATGAATATAATTTCAGATAGTTAATAAATCATTATTCTTCTTCTAATTTCTTCTTTTTCCCTGATTTCAATGAATGCAAATCTGGTAATTCATCATCTTCAGTTTTTGGCAATGGTGCGAGGAACCGATTCTTTTCATCTTCTGTTCCTTCAATTGAAATATCCAATGCCATTTTATTGAGATGTTGTATTATTCCTTCATCACTTTCCTCTGAAATAAGTTCTAAAGCAGTTTGACGTAAATTATTCCCACTCATGATAATTGGTAACATCTTAACACAATTCAGTCGAATACGTGGGTCTCTATGCTTAGCTCCATCGAGGATAAGAGTTTGAGTTCTTGAATCATCTTTTTCCATCTTAGCCAAAGCTTTCAATGAATTATTTCTTACATCGTCATCTTCGTCAAACAAAGTTTCTTCTATCATTATTTGGGCGATTCTTGGAGCGGAATCTGCTAATCCTGGTAGAGTTCTGCTAGCAATACGTCTTACTTCTGGGTCTTCATCATCCAATGCCCATCCAATTAAATCCCATCCTGCTGCCCCTGCTCTTTGAGCGATAGTTCTCAATATTCTAGCCCCCCTTCTTCGAAGATCAACATCATCTTCTCGAATTAATTCATCTAAATGCAAAACACCCACTTCTGGCCATTGTTTTGCAGCCTCTCTAAGAGCATTGAATGCATCATTTCTGATATTCTCATCTTCTGACCTAAGTAGTCTAAATATTGTTTCTTCTAAAGCAGAGGGGAAAATAGGTGCGCAAGTAATTAGGACTTGCCTTGCCTTTTTCCTTACTGTTAGGTCAGGATCGTCTATCATGACATCTAACATCTCCATCATCTCATCTGAATCGCGTAAGGAGCCTACAAGAAATACATCTAGACTTGCAATTCGTTCTTGAGATGATCTAGAACATAATCCGTTAAGGATAGTAGAATGGATATATTCATCTTCTGTTCTTGGTAGAGCAGTTATCGCTCGAATTGCATCTAATCGATCAAGAAGAACACGTTTATCCATCCAACGTACTTCAATTGTAGATACTCTTTTTTCTAGTAAATCTCGAATTTGATCAGGCAATAATGAATTCCAAGGACCTTGTGGCGCTCTAAATGCCGCCTTTATCATTGATTGTCTCTTTTTCCCAAGACTAATCTTCTCTCCCGTCCGAGGGTCGCGAGCCACATAGTCCCTTGACATCGGGGGTTCCGATGAATCGACGGGATATGAATGAGGTACCTTATGAATATGTAATAACGTGCAATTTTCCAGTGATATGATTTGAGAAAAATAGTTCTCCGTTTGGGTTAAATGCAATTGGTAGGACTCCAAAGACGTCTGTTACAATTACTGTGTTTTCAGTCCTCCAACCCTGTGGATTATTATCATCTTCAACAAGATCGACTCGAATAATTTCACCACCTGTGGGGGTAATTGAATTCCAAGAACCAAAAACAGTTACAAAAATGGAATGATTACCGCCAGGAAGAGTAGAATTAGTATGTCTCAATGCAATCGAATTAGCAGAACTGTGAGGGTCGAAAGTACCTATGGGCCCTAATGTTCCATTTGGAATCGGCGTATCTGGGTCATCATTAGGCCAACCATAATCTCTTCCGATTTCAAGGAGATTTAATTCTTCAAATGGGTAATCGTCACCTTCCCAATCACGTCCATTATCGGTAAAAACATAACCAATATCTGGAATCCAAGCTCCATCAAAAGAATTCCTTACTCCCGATGCAATAACACTATGATTTCCGTTTGTTGGATCAACCATTAGTATAGCTGCATTCCTATCATCTTCTTCGTTACAAACATTACATGTGCTACCTGAATGCCAAATTAGCAT
>DAQW01000086.1:0-122 GCA_002503045.1 Euryarchaeota archaeon UBA39
AATAGATGGTTTGTTAGATGATATTCCCAAACGTTGGGAAAAATTCGATGATATTGCCCTAATTCCAAATTCATCTTTCAGAAAGGAACAATGGGGATCAATAATTAACGATGAATTTTGGA
>DAQW01000086.1:501-2943 GCA_002503045.1 Euryarchaeota archaeon UBA39
GCCAGATCTGGAGAAATTGTGGGAGAAAAGAGAGAATCGACCGTAGAAATGTTGGTTGGAAATAATGATTGGGTAATAAGAAAAGAAAATGGAATCAAATATGGGTATCATATTACTCAATGTATGTTCTCTTCGGGTAATATCAATGAAAGAAGAAGAATGGGAGAAATAGTTACAGAAAATGAAATTGTAGTAGATTTGTTCTGTGGAATTGGATATTATACTTTACCGATATTAATGAAAGATAATGTAAAACATGTTTATTCTTGTGAATGGAATATTAATGCAATCAAGGCATTAAAATTTAATCTTGATAATAACAATGTGAAGATAAAATGTACTATTCTTGAGGGAGATAATAGGGTAACTACTAATGGATTAGAGAATATAGCAGATAGAGTATTGCTAGGACTTTTACCAACTGCCGAAGAATCATATAATGTAGCTTTGAAATGTCTGAAAGAAGAGGGTGGGGTGCTGCATATTCATGGATTGGCCCCCTCTGGCAATCATCAAGTATTTCTCTCAGAAACTACTGAAAAATTGCTAAAAATAAATCTAAATTACAAAATTATCAACTGTAAAATAAACAAAATTAAATCTTATGCACCACATTGGGATCATTTAGTTTTAGATATTGAAATAGGAAAAAATAATTCATAAATATAAGTTGAGAGAATAGATTGCACAAAAACACAGTCTATATTTTATCCTATTATAAATTCGGAAGTGTATGCGCACTCTCGCACTCATGATTTGTTTACTCATGATAGTGCCGACCTTAGCAGGTTGTTTTGCTGAGGAAAGACAAGAAATTAGTAACAATGAGGATTGGTGGGATACTCCAATCCATGAAAGAGAAAATATGGAATTAAATATGACTGGATGGAGAAGTCAACTACCTGTTGAAGGAATCTATTCATGGTCAGGTCCAACTGAACACTTCGTAGAAGTCGATTTGCCTCTCTCAGAGCAAGATGTAGGTTATCCTGAACCGGCTTTAATGCATGTTTCATTATGGATGCCTGAAGTACCAAATGGAACAAAAGTTCCTGTAATAGCAACAGTACATCCATACTATGATTTTGGAGGTGAAGGAATAGCAGGTGATGATTCGAATCCTAATACAATTCCAGATGCAGGAGTAGGGTTGTGGGTTCTAGAAGAATTTGTCCCTCATGGATATGCTCTAGCACAGATCTCAACATTTGGCACAGGTAAATCAACTCATTGTCAAGATGTAAAGGGACTTGGAGAACAAATAGGGATACAAGCTGCGGTTCATTGGCTTGGTGAACAAGATTGGTCAAATGGAAATGTTGGTTTAATGGGAAAATCGTATGCGGGAACAACAAATTGGGAAGCTGCTCAAAACCCATCTGAACATTTGAAAACTATTGTTCCAATTTCCGGATCTATAGGAGTTCAACAGATGTTCTATAGAAATGGATCTAGTGAAGCTAGAGCAATGCTATACGATGTTTTGTATGAAGGAGCAACTGCTGATGCTACAAGCGATGATATGAGATTCTGTACTGATGATGCTATAGGGCCTTTGAGTCCATTTACAACTTGGTTTGGAGCAGGTCTTGGAGGCGATGAGTGGAATGATTATTGGGATGAAAGATATCATCTACAAGATGTAATTGACAATTATAATGGGAGCGTATACATTGTTTGGGGGTTACAAGATTGGAATGTTGACCCATATCACGCATTCCCAACTCATCAATTATTGAAAGATGCTGGGATAAATGTCCGAACAATTTCAGGACAATGGGGGCATAATTATCCAGATCAACAAAGTGTCCATGAAGGATTGGAATCGGGATATGGAGCTGAAGCATTTCCAAGTGTAACAAGGATGGATTGGGCAGTTGAACTATTTCCATGGTTCGAGTATTACTTGAAAGGAATAGGAGAAGAACCTGAATCTTATGTTCAAGTGCAAAGGAATGATGGAGAATGGCATATTGAAGAAACATGGCCGGCTAAAGATACTGAAAATGTACAGTATGCAATTGCAGACTGGGAAGGCGGAATGTCAGGAACTGTGAATGCTCAACAGTCAATGACTATCACAAGTCAACCACTGACAGAGGATATGCACATCTCCGGACTACCAACATTACATATTGATGCTAGAACAAATACTTGCAATGGTGGACAATTATTCGTTACAATGTTCGATGGAACTTCAGGTTTAAGATTGGGTCATGCAACTATGGATGTCAGGTATAGAGATGGAGGTTATGATGCTAAGCCAACATCTCCTATGACTAGTTACAGAATGCTGATGGAATTCAATCCAATGGATGTTATTGTTCCTAAGGGACATACAATTCAATTGGTAGTAACTGAATCCGGAGAAGACTATCTGCCCTCACCATGTGCTTCTGTGGGAATGACAATATTTGCGGGTTATCAAGTACTCACTTTACC
>DAQW01000086.1:3276-3401 GCA_002503045.1 Euryarchaeota archaeon UBA39
ACCATAGACAGACCGTTAGATCATGCAAATTGGTTTAATGCTCCAAACTGGTGGGACGAATAATTGGGACATTATTTAATTTGCCAAGGCATTCTTTATGATAATAATTGCTCCGAAACTTTCGG
>DAQW01000065.1:0-1574 GCA_002503045.1 Euryarchaeota archaeon UBA39
GTTTCAGACGTAAGGTTCCCGATTTTTGGTTCTGATTTACAGATGGAGATTACAGGTGGTATGGTTCAGCGCATCGCTAGTGTTGTTGCTGCAGGTAATCCTGGATTTGTACCCATTATTCGGATAGATGATTCTGGAGTTGTTAGCGTCCAATGGGAATCTACAGGTGGCTCTACTCAGTCCGAGTAGATCTCCATCCAGTATGTTTGATTGAAGGTTCACCTCTAAGGGCGCGAGCTCTTTCATCTATGATTTGAGCGCAGACTGCGATAGCAATTTCTTCAGGTGATTCTGCACAAATATCGATTCCAATTGGGCAAAGAACCTGCTTCAGAACCGAATCATCAATTTCTATTTCTTTAGCTGCAGAAGAGAAAGAATTCCATTTCGCTTTACTTCCAATTGTCCCTACTGTTGAGCTCCATTCTTCAGAATTCATCATTTTGAGAATACCTAGTAGTAGATTTTGATCGATAGCCCAATCATGACCCATGATTAGTATGTGTGTAAATCGACCTAAAGATGCGGGATTTTCTTTTTGCAAGAAATCTTCGGGAGTACTATGGATTCGTTCAATTACTTTTGGATGATGTTTCTTAGAAACGAATTCCTTTCTTGTATCCATAATACTGATTCTCCAATCAAGAACCTCTGCCATCTTCCCTATAGCAATGGCGCAGTGCCCCCCACCTGCTAAAAGAACGTGCGGAGAGGCATTCAAGAATTCACTAACGATTGTCACCACCCCCCCACATAAACTGTTGAGAGGTGTTGCTTCAATACCCTTACTAGTATTGTCCATAGCTTCCTTCCTAAGTTGAAATCGATGAATTCCAGGTGATTCCTCTCCGTTAATTATGTTCGTAAGATGGCCGATTACTTTCTCTTCCAATCCTGCCCCTCCAACAGTTCCATGCCGATCACCATTTTCTGAAACTGCAATTTTCGCTCCGACTTTACCTGGCACTGACCCTTGAGATTCTACAACACTCGCCAATGCAACACACTCTCCTAAGTTGAGCCTTTCCAAAGCCCAAGACATAGTGCGTGCAGTCATGGTATTGCCAGAGGGCTATTGGGTTTGAGTTTGAGGGAAAGTTAGCATAGGCTAACATTATTTCCTAAGTTGCCATGCGAAGGATGATGACGACATCCTCTGAGGTCATCGATATCGTACTACGTTCTATGCGTGATGCGTTTCTTGCAGTCACAGTCTTTGTTGCCGCAATGGTTCTTTTGTTTAGTTGGCTACAATATGCCACCGCCGGTCGGTTTGTAGATTGGATTCGTTCTAAGACCAAATTACAGCCCATTATTGGGGCTTTGATGGGACTTACTCCAGGTTGTGGTGGTGCCATTGTGATGATGCCCCTCTATGCTAGGGGATATGTCACATACGGGACTGTTGTTTCAACTTTAATCGCTACATTAGGTGATTCTGCATTTGTATTGATTGGTGGCGCAATTGCAAATCCAGATTTAATTGGTCCGGTTTTACTAGTACATCTTATTTCATTCATTGTAGGTGTAATATGGGGGATGGGAATTGATTTTATTCAAATTACACCTAGTTC
>DAQW01000065.1:1947-22983 GCA_002503045.1 Euryarchaeota archaeon UBA39
CACTGATGAAGAGTATGATGTTCGAGAAGAATTACCTAGGGAAGAACCCGAGGGTCTCTCTTATCGAATTGTCCATCAAGGATACTTAATTTGGTGGGCAGTAACCCTAGTTGGTCTTATTTTTGCAGTTTTACTCTTGTATTGGGGAGCAATTGAGGGAGGCCCTTCACTCGATTTAGATGATGGTAGATTGAATTTAGATCCAACTACAATGGGTGGATTCATTTCATGGGTTGGTTTGTTTGGAACATTACTTTCAGTTGCTATATTTTTGGGCCAGCGTTCGATTTTAGGTGACGATAGTGAAGCAAGCATTGGTGACAAATTGGATTCACTTAGAGAGACAACAATTCATGCTGCATCAGAAACATCGTTTGTGACTTTCTGGGTACTTATTGCATATTTTGTGTTTGAATTCAGTATGTTATTTGGGGGAATAGACGAATCTAGTTTGGTAGCATATGGTGCAGGAGTGGGAGCAATCTTTGTTGCAGCTTTAGTTGGGGTGATTCCGGGATGTGGACCACAAATCATCATTATGACCAGTTATGTAGAAGGGATTCTTGGTTTCCCTGGTCTTGTTTCTAATGCAATTTCTCAAGATGGTGATGCTCTCTTCCCTCTATTGGTAAGGCATCGTGCTGCATCACTTTGGGCAACTTTACATACTGTTCTTCCAGCAATAATTACTGGATTTATTCTGTTTATTTTATGAAAAAATGTATGAGAATTATGGAATACTTCTCCATTTTTCTATGTCTGATGGTAAATCGATGTTCAAATGTAGATTCTCGTCATTCACTTCTAAATATTTTGGATTGACAATTTCTCGTAATGGTGCATCTGGATTTTCTTCGGCTAGAATTTTATCTATTTCGTTTGATGTCAACATTATTGGATGCCCTCCCCTTCCATCTTTAGATGGCACACAACATCTTTCTTCATTCATAATTAATGATAATGTTTCATCGCCAAACGCAGGACGATCTACTGGAACCATAAGCAAACGATATCTCTTCACTTTCGATTCTGAATTGATATGTATAATCCCACACCTTATTGATCCAGTCCTTCCAGCATCAGGATTGGGATTTACTACAATTGTTCTTTCAGGACAACAAAGAGCAATATCTAGCATCAGTTCTTGTCTTGTGACGATAATGGGTTCAAGTCCTTTGGATTCAAGTCGATTAACCAACCATCGAATCAAAGGGATTCCATCTTTCTCAATCAGAGCTTTGGGTTCCCCTAGACGGCGACTAGCACCTGCCGCTAAGATGATGCATTTCAAAGTCAAACTTCGAGTCATCTTTCCCTCAGAGTCCACGAACAATTTCTCTTCCAATAATCATTCGTTGCACTTGGCTACTTCCTTCATAAATTTGCATTACTTTGGCAGCACGCATCAATCTTGCAACTGGATATTCTTCTGAATAGCCATATCCTCCAAAGATCTGTACTGCATCTGTTGTAATTTTCATAGCCGCATCTGCAGCAAAACGTTTGGCATGTGCTGCAAATTCTGTATTTCTCATTCCATTATCCATCATCCATGCTGCTTTCCAAGTCAGCAATCTTGCGGCTTCAATTTCAGTTTTCATATCTGCAAGCATGAATTGAATCGCTTGGTGTTGATGTAATTTTTTCCCAAATGTCATTCTTTCATCGGCGTATTGTAGTGAATGTTCGTAAGCGGCTCTACTAATTCCCGTTGCATGAGCAGCAATACTTGGTCTAGAGACATCAAATGCAGCCATTGCATTAAACCATCCACCTCCTTCTTTTCCTCCGACTAGATTAGCAGCAGGAACTCTAACGTTCTCAAAATTAACTGCACGAGTATCTGAGGCTCTTTGGCCCATGTTTGTTTCTTTCTTACCTAGTGATACTCCTTCCCAATCAGACTCAACAATAAAGCCGCTCATTCCTTTGTAACCTGCCTCTTTGTCAGTATATGCTAAAACAAAGTACCAGTCTGCTTTTCCTGCGCCAGTAATCCACATTTTATTTCCATTAAGGATGTAATCGTCACCATCTTTCACAGCAGTACTTTGAATGGCAGCTACATCACTTCCTGCGCCAGGTTCAGTGACTGCATATGCTGCTATTGAGGGCTTTTCTACCAACCAACCAAGGTATTTTTGCTTCTGTTCCTCAGTTCCACCTGTGATAATAGGTGCAGCAGTTAATCCATTGGAATAAGCGGCTGTAGCAAATCCTGGATC
The DNA here is from genome assembly GCA_002503045.1 of Euryarchaeota archaeon UBA39. GTDB lineage: Archaea > Thermoplasmatota > Poseidoniia > Poseidoniales > Thalassarchaeaceae > MGIIb-N2. The sequence goes on from DAQW01000065.1 coordinate 4,173, forward strand.
TCCCCAAGCTAATTCTTCTTGAACAACTGCTTCAGTAAGACAATCCATGCCCATTCCTCCGTATTCTTCAGGGATATGCAGATTTAACAAACCCATTTCGTGGGCTTCGGCTATAGTCTCCATTGGGAATTCACTATTTTCGTCCCAATGCTCTGCCTGAGGCCTAATTCTTTCATTTGCAAACTCATGGGCGAGTTCTCGCAACATTTCTTGCTCTTCCGACAGAGTGAGGTCGACCATGTCACGCCATAGGCTAATCTGACTTAGCATTCACCCAGAAGAGAGTTCAATCATAACAATCCTGTAGCAACCACAAGTAGGCCGACAAAAATAGCATAACAGAACACAAGGACCCCTCCTTCCCAGCGTTTAAATTCAAAATCCGTATACATGAATAACAGACTTAATCCAGTTGTTAGGACTGTTGCAGGGATAATCAGAGTAAAGAATATCGCGGATGAACCAACTGTTACCGGATAAACTAGCGCAGTGAGGCCTATTGACAATAATGGGTCAGTGATATTTGAACCAATCAGAGTTCCGATTGCAACTCCCTTTGAACGTCTTGCAGCAGTAAGAGCAACTGCCAATTCAGGGAGAGAAGTTCCTATTGCAGTAATTGTCGCTCCAATAAATGCAGATGGAATTGACATATTTGTTGCGATATCAGTTGCAGAATTTACCAGAATAGAGGCAGACCAAACTGCTAAACTAAGCCCTAAAATTACTCCAAGGATGATTTTCTTGGGATTAATTTCGCCTAATTCTACTAATTCAGATCCACCTAGTAATAATTCGTCTTCACGAATCCTATCACTTTGATGAAGTAGATTGAAAATATAGAATAAATAAATCAAGCAGAGAATCGCACCTTCTAATCTGTCTAAGCGACCATCAATGAGTATTAATGCAGTAAGTAATATGACAGCCAGAAACATTAGGAGTCCGTCTCTAGCAAGCCAATCAGGTCGTACTTCAAGAGGATGAATAAGTACAACAATTCCGAGGACTAAGCTAATTTGTACTAACACTGAACCGTATATGTTGCCTAAAGCAAAGTCAGAGGGGCAAATTTCAGATGTACATCCTCCTAATGCCGCAACTTCCAGTGAACTGTTTACCCCCACTAAAATTTCAGGAAGAGAAGTTCCAATACTTACGATTGTCAACCCAATAATTAGTTCTGAAACTCCTAATTTTCGAGCCGTTTTCTTTACTGAATCAACAAATGTTTCAGCACTACTGATCAGAAGTGCTGTAGATAATATTAGTAGAATTATACTGACCCCTGTCCCTCCAGAAATCATGGTTAGAGGTAGAATTGCAACCGCTATTGCAATACTTGATTGGATAGAAAAAAGTTCTCGCTGAGGTGCTACTAACCCCTCATCCATGACATTCGGTCAAAGTTTTGTATAATGATGGTGTCGGGTGAGAATTATCCATTCATCATTAGTCTTAGGTGTTCTATTACCAAGTTAACATCTGGGATTGTATAATCTTCTAGAGGTGGTGAAAAGGGGACTGGGGTGTCTAGTGCGCCTACAACTACAGGTGCTGATTCAAGGGCCCAGAATGCTTCTTCAAGAATTCGGCTTGATACTGTATGTCCAAACCCTCCACTCCATTGTGATTCTTGTAAAATCATCATTCTTCCCGTTCTTTGTACAGATGAAACACAAGTTTCTGAATCAAAGGGAACTAGAGTCCTAAGATCAATAATTTCAGTTTCAATTCCTTCTGCTGAAACAATTTCAGCAGCATGCCTTGCAATATGGACCATTGCACCCCATGTGACTATCGTGACATCCTTCCCTCCTCTGATTATTTTTGCGCGTCCAATTTCTGCGACTTTTTCTCCGGAATCAATCCGATCATTAACCGTTTGAGTATCTACCTCTTGATTTATCGAATCACCCCATCCAGTGAGCCCTCCTCTTAATCCATACATTCCGATGTGTTCTAGGAAGATTACTGGATCAGGTAGAGATGCCCCTTCTACTAGTAAGTCATATGCATCCTGTGGGCAAGATGGGAATAGAATCACCAAACCGGGGTCATTCATCATCCACGATTCTATCATATTAGCATGAAATGGTCCTGATCTAGTCTTGGCTCCTAAAGGAATCCTTACTGTCAATGGGACATCTGCACCCCATCTCCACCTAAGTTGGGCTGCATTATTGATCAATGCATTCATCGCAAGAGCTGCAAACCCTCCAAATTGTATTTCTGCCATTGGTCTCATTCCTCCAAGAGCGGCTCCTGTAGCAGAATGAATAATTGCAGCCTCTGATAGTGGCATATCTAGAAGCAGGTCCGAATGTCCTGCGGTTTTGAGTGGAATATTCATCCCAAATGCACCTGCAACTTCCATATCTTCTCCCATGAAAACAGTTGATCTACCATATCTTTCAGCTATTGAAACCATACCGTTTTGAATCGCTCTAGCCATTGTCCATGCGTTTCTTTCTTCAGAGAATTTCATTATAGTGGTTCCAATTTCTACAGGTCCAGTGGATTCGGAAATTGATTGATTTTTGATTCTCTTGATTCGAGAGGATTGGGATTCAGCATCATGTAGGCTGGTAATTCCTCGAGTTACCGTTTCTGGATTTGGCCAATCCATTCTTTCCATTTCTTCTCTTGCAGTATCTACCGAATTTCTCTCTTCTGTTTCCATTTTTTCTATTTCGTTTTCTTCAATTCCTTGGTCAATTAGAATCTGTCTATGGTTCGGCAAAGGGTCTTTTGATTCCCAATATGAAATCAAATCTTGATCTACATATCCCGGGGGATTGCCGCTTGGGGCCCCTAGGTATAGGTCATCATGATGATGGGCATGACCGCAACCTCTCATTGTTTCTACGTGGATTAGTGTTGAACCTCCTCCTGCAAGAGCAAATTCCCTAGCAACTGCAGTTGAGGAATAAAATTGTACAGGGTCTGAACCATCAATCGTCCATCCAGGGAATCCCATAGCTACTGCTTTATCTCCAAAAGTTTCGACCCCAGATTGTCCTGTAACAAATGTGTCTAGCGCAATTTGATTATTTTGAATCATGAATGCAATAGGTAAACCACGAGCACCTGCAAGATTCATTGCTTCCCAAAATTCCCCAGAACTGCTACATCCTTCTCCAACAGGTGCTAGATGAAATCTACGGATTTCTAGTAATGATGCTGCAAGTGCAACTCCAGTTAGTGTGGCGGATGCAATAGGAAGCGGAGCAGTAGGGGGCAAAACACCCTTTTCCCATTCTCCAATATGTAAATCTCTACCTCCTGAACCAGGATGACCTCCATCCATATAGGAATCTGCCTTTCCCATTTGAGCAGCAAAAATTTCCTTAGGAGTTTGCCCCATTGAAAGAGCCAAGCCTACATCTCTAATCATTGGAGCAATTACGTCTGCAGTATTTCTTTCATTTGGAGGGAGATCTACTGAGCGTTTGAGTGCAGATGCACATGCTACAACTGCTTCTTGCCATGTGGATCGAAAGCCTTTGCCTCCAAATCGCCCACCGTCTGGCGTCTCAATTCCATTTACAAATAAATCTTTGAGATGTGAATCAAGACATCTTGTTCTGTGCATCCAACGTTGCCATTCCATTCTCATTTCAGTAGTAACTGCTGATGAATATGCAATTCTTCTGAGACAGAGCCTCATATCAATTAGAAAGCGTAGCATTCTACGATTGAGATGTAAATGGCCAAGACGTCTTGGTATTACTTCTGAATCAATCATTGGTTGAAGTGATACATCAGATCTTCTAGCATCTAGATTTTGTTCTAGTTTTAGTAGAAATTGTTCTGACACTTCATGAAAAGTAGCACCATCTAATTTTGTTGATTTTGGATAAATTTCTGACCAAATATGGTCTACAAGCCGTAAATGCCCATCATGCCTTTCAGCGACAAAGCGGAGTAATTCTTTTCTAACATTTTCAGAATCGATTGACTGGTAGAAATCTAGGTGTCTTCTAGGGCGCCATTCTCCTCCTCGAATTGGAGTAAGTTCGCCCTGCATCCCCCTGTCCTCGTACCTACCAATGGAAGCCGCCATTCAAACGATTCGGCTATTTCTCGTCATTTTTTATAGCATCTAGAGCATCACTGGCCATTTGTGCTGCATCTTGAACTTGAGTCAAAAGTGTGGTGTCTTCAATTCTACCTGGTAGGCTGAGTTCGAACAATAGATCAGCAATTACTTCCAAACTCAAGCGAGTCATTTGTAATGCGTTAGGATCAATTTTTGTCATTTCCTTATCGTCAGTTATCATTGCAACTTTATCAGGCATTATCATTAATTTCTCTAGGGATAAAGCAATCTCTTCTTCTAATTCGGTTGCACGTTTCTCCATCGCTTCAATCATTTTACTGCTTACTTCTGCTCTTTTGACTTCTTTTTCATCATCTTCAGATTCAGCAAGATCTTGGTCGGCTCCTACTATGAGTCGATCAAATGCAGTTCTCAATATTGCCATAACCCGTTCAGGTTCAACATCATCTCCATCAAGTTCTAAATCTCCTAATACATTCATTACGAATTCTTCGTCAATTGTTGCATCATTGAGCACTTCCTTCAAGATTGGTAGTGCCCAACCGGGTTCATCTGCAGTAACGTTAATTTCGAAAACTCCAGTACTTTTTCCGGCCTTTTTAATCTCAGCAGGAGGTGGAACAAATACTTTGTTTGCATGTTTAGTTAATTGTGCAATAAGCATCTTCATATCTACTGGTTTTTCAATTACTTCGGAGACTCCAGCTTGTGCAGCTGACATCAAATATTCATCATCGGCTTGTTTTGAAAGAAGTACTAATCTAGATTTCAATGCAAATTCAGGATCTGAGGTCAGTCTTGAACATGAACTCAAAGGGTCACCTGTAGCCCATGTTCCATCTACAAGGACTACATCTGGCATGGTCGCTAGAGCAGTTCCTTCGCATTGTCGAAGAGTACTAATTCGTGTGACATCGAAACCATGTCTTTCAATACTGGATGCTAATAGGCTTCGCCGCCCATCCTGCTCATCCGCGATCAGGACGGTCTGCATGAGGCGAGTCTCACTTTAGTTAGACTTCAACCTTGCATATGTGTTGGGACAAAAATGCCATTTTGTTAATATCGTGGCATCGAGGGGTCGATTTCTCTTGACCATGCATGAATTCCTCCATCTAGGTTCCATAACTGTTCGAAATTCCAACCGTTACTAGCGAGTGCAGCAATTGCAGACATACTTCGAATTCCACTTCTGCAATATACCACTATGTCTCGATCCTTGGGAATAGATTGTAGGTGTTCAAGAATTTGGGTATGTTCAACTCTTAAATCAGTACCTGGGATACTACAGATTGCTTCTTCATTTGCTCTTCTAACATCAAGAATAAATGGGCCATCTGCTTTCATTCTTTCATGGAGTTCGATTACTGTCATGGACTGCATATCTGGCTCCCCTTGTACTTCGCACCCGTAGTCAATGTATTCTTTCTGTCGGTCTAATTTTGTGGCTGGTTGTCGAGAAATATCCTTGGAATAGTTCAATATTCTTGTACTCATTTTTCGAGTGTTTAGAATCATTAGACGTTCAGCAAGTGGTTCTCCCACATTCGCGAGAATTTTGATTGCTTCCATAGCTTGCATAGTTCCTAGAATACCCGGTAACGCTCCCAAAACTCCTGCTTCTGAACAACTTGGAATACTTCCAATAGGGGGTGGATTAGGAAATAAATCTCGATAATTTGCACTTTCTCTAAGATTAAACACAGTTAATTGCCCTTCGTATCGAAAAACACTAGCATGGACCCAAGGAATACCCAAGATTTCTGAAGAATCATTTAGTAAATATCTAGTTGGAATATTATCTGTCCCATCAATAATTAAATCAACTCCATTCAATAATTCTAATGCGTTTTTACCATCTAAACGAGCATCAACTGTTTCAATTTCTATCAATGGATTTACATCTTTGAGGCGATCTTTTGCAGAATCTACTTTGCTTCTCCCAAGATCATTTGTTCCATGGATTACTTGCCGTTGTAAATTGCTAATTTCAACATCATCGTCATCAATGATTCGAATAGTTCCAATACCCGCCGCAGCAAGATATAGTAGTGCAGACGAACCAAGACCTCCTGCACCTATACACGCTACTTTGGATTGTTCCAGTGCATTCTGTCCTTCAGGACCGAAATCTGGGAGCATTAGATGTCGAGCATATCGCGCATCGCGATTGTCGGACATACTTATGGCTAGGGAGTTGTTGATATCATACTTCGGATTCAATCATTATTCGTCAGACCAATCACCGCAGTCGTTATCTCCGTCTCCAACCCAATCTTGAGGGATAGTTTCGCCATTATCGCAAACAAACATTCCTGTATCCCAGTCTCCACTTGCCGCTAATCCTGCAAATAATACAACATAGAATAAAATGACTAAAACAGAAAGAATGACATTAATCAATGAAACCCATTTTGCAGCGTTAGCAAGTCCTGAATCAGGATGATTGGGATAAGATGACGCAGTTTTGATTGCTGATTGCGCAACAAAGAATGCTGGAAGAGATGTACAAATTCCACATCCAACCCAACCTAAGATTGCAAGAACAAGGGCAACTACTGCATTTGTGGCTGGAGGCATTCCCATCCCCATAGGGGTTCCCATAGGGACCATATTTGCGGCTTGAGGCTGACCTGCCAACATTACTGGAGAAGGCTGAGCAGTTGGCATGGTTCCAGGAATCGTTTGGCCTTGCATAGGTGTTGGAAGTGGATTTGATGATTCAACAATATTTCTTTGCTTATCTTGTATGGGGTCAGGAACTGGGGATGGACCCGCCGATTCCACGGGATTCGTCTCTATTGGAGAAGATGCAACAGGAGACGGAGGAATAGATGCTCCTTTTTTCGTAGTTTCTGCTTGATAGTTTTGAATTGCAGCTTGAAATTCTGCTGCTGCAGTTGCGAACGGGTCTTCATCAGAATCTGGCTGCATGTTGTCTCATCCTCGGTTTTAGATTTGAAATCTTTGGATTAATGTATGTTGTCTTCTAGCCAACGCTCACAATCTATTGCTGCTTGACATCCCATTCCTGCAGCAGTGATGGCTTGTCTATATCTGGTATCTACAACATCTCCTGCAGCAAAAACCCCGGGGACACTAGTCATTGTGTGTTCTTTGTGAATGACATATCCCGAATCATCAGTTTCAATTTGATTCTCAAGGAAGTTAGTGATTGGCTTATGTCCTATTGCAATGAATGCACCCGTACATGAGATTTCCTCAGTTTTACCATCTCTAGGATCTTCTAAAATTGCCCCAGAGAGTCCCTTTTCATCCGATAACCACTTTGTTACTTGACGAAATGTTTTAATCTCAATCTTTGGGTGATTTGCAGCTCGATCATACATTACTTTCGATGCCTTGAACACCTCTCGTCGATGAATCAAAGTGACTTTACTTGCAAATCGAGTAAGAAAAGTCGCTTCTTCCATTGCAGAGTCGCCGCCGCCGATCACAATAATCTCTTCATCTCTAAAGAACGCACCATCACATGTAGCACAAGTAGAAATTCCTCTACCTTTCTGTTCTGCTTCTCCTTCAGCGTTTAACCAAATTGCTTCTGCACCAGTGCAGATGATAAGTGTGTGAGATTTGTGTTCTTCTCCTTCTACCCAAACAGAATAGGGTTGGCTAGAGGTATCAATTCGTTCAACATTTTTATCATGTACTTTGAGACCAAACCGTTCCGCTTGTTCTCTTAATTGAATCATCATCTCTGGACCACCTATTCCTTGAGGATAGCCGGGAAAGTTCTCAATATCGCTGGTCAGCATAAGTTGTCCACCTGACATGTATCCAGCAAACATCAATGGGGAGAGCATTGCTCTTGCTGCATATAATCCCGCAGTATATCCTGCTGGTCCACTACCAATGATGATCACGTTGTGCACTTCGCCGCCGCTCATATCACCTGCGGAACAGCAGACACTCCTTCAATTCATCTAGTCTTTTTTCGTCATTAATTCTCTAGAATGTTCAATTGAATTTGTATTAATTGGGTATATTTTACCAATGAAAAGTGCAATACCAATTAGTAATAATTGAATGAATAATCTGAGTACATGCCATTTATCTTCGAAATTATGACCTCCAATTGGAATATCGTTAATCCACATGTTTAGATTTGCCCAATACAAAATTATCAATAAAATTGCACAACTTTGCCCTCCAATTTTTTGTGTCATAGGGAAAATTAGCAGTATTCCAACAATAATTTCTACTGCACCGCTGGCTAAAACCCAAAATCGTGGTGCACCCAGTATATCTGGAACTATTGGCTCGAACCATTGTGGGTCTAGAAAATGATCTATTCCTATTTTCAAAAAAGCAATACCAAGGATAATTGATGATATAAATCGTAATTTTTCAATCAAATAAAACCCTCAAATCATGGATTTAATTGCAGATATGGCGTTTCTTGCATGAGGTTCCAACCGCGGTTGAATGTGATGCGGCTCAGCCCCTGGTCCGATTATCCCCAGTCCAATGGGCTTGTCATATCCCAATTGTAAATCAATTAAACTCTTGATTACTGCTTGCCCCATCGCCAATCCATGGGATGTTTCACCTTTCTCAATAATTCCAAGACATGCTACTCCAAAAATCTCGTCCTTTTCAAGAAGACGAGCAGTTGCTAGAGGCGCTTCCATTGAACCAGGGACCCAAATAATTTCTATGATGTGTAATTCATTTTTTGTGGCTTCATCTTGAGCATATTGAATCATTTCTTCAACTTCTTTTTTATGGAATGTCCCACATACTAAGCCGATATTCATTATTCTCTCTCCGGATTAATCACACGTTTGACGGTATCGACTACAGCTTGGGTCATTGTATCAATCTCGATATTTACACTGTCCCCTACATTTTTTTTACTCAACGTTGTACGTCTTAGAGTTTCAGGAATTATGTGGAGGTTAAATTCGCCGAAATTGTTTACTTTTCCAATGGTCAGTGAAATCCCATCAATTGCTATGTACCCCTTTTCAAAGATGTATTCTTTTAATGAAGTTGGAACGCCAATTTGAATATCTGCTGTTTCATCAGTATCTCCACTACTTTGTTCGATTGGGAATGTGATTTCTTGAATGGTTCCAGTTGCCATAATATGTCCTGAAACGAGATGCCCTCCAACTTCTTCTCCATATCGCAACGCTCTTTCTATATTTACCAAATCACCTATTTTCCTATCACTAAGTGTTGTCCGATGAAGAGTTTCTTGAATTAAATCGAATCCGATTATGTTTTTATTGATATTAGTTGCAGTTAAACAGACTCCATCTAAAGACACTGATGCACCAGTCTCAAGTCCATCTTCGCTTCCATCGGGAAGTTGAACCTCCCAATGAATATGGTCAGATAATTCTACGATATTTTTGATTATTCCAGTGCCTTCTACTATGCCTGAGAACATAATATCACTCTACATCTCTTCTCATTTCTAAGATTCTAGCGATTATCTTCCTAGTTCCATCTAAATCTTCAGAAAGTCCACTTACTCTACAAACCTCGATGTCATCAAATCCCCTTTCGTTTAGATCGTTTTTAATTCGAACTTCAGCATGCTCTTGGTCATAACCTAGAGCGATGATATCTGGTTTGACGATATCAAGAATATCATACATTGGTTGATCAGGTGGATTACCAATCAATGCATCATTTACCGGCTTTAATCCCGCAACCATCCTACATCTCAAATCATGATTAGTTACAGGCTCATGTTTTCTCTTGCGAACAGTATCGTCATGTGCAATAACAACAGTAAGGTGTTCACCTAATTTTTTTGCTTCTTCCAAATAGTGAAGGTGACCTGCATGTAATAGGTCAAAAACGCCAACAGCCATTACTCTCGGCATTATTTGTTTCCTCCTTGCAATCCTGATGCTACTAAGATATCATTTCCACTAAGGAATGGAATGTTGTATTTTTCACCATATTTTCGTGCATCTTCAACAGATAGGGCTGCATCTCCATGAGGCTGTAACATTTCAGCTCCAATAACGATAGGTGGTAGGCCAGCCATTCTAGCAACAGCTACTGCTAATTCAGTATGTCCTTGTCGATTTGCTAATCCACCCGGAGATTCTCTACATACTGGGATATGCCCTGGTGTTCGGAATTCGTTACCCAATGCTTCCATACGTTGGATTTCATCTAATTCCTTTGATTGTATTTCTGTCCATAATTCAGAAAATCGGCGAGTGGTAAGAGATCTGTCTCTGTCAGTAATACCTGTGAATGTATCTCTATGATTTAGACTAAGTGTAAATGCGGAACGAGAGTCATATTGCAAATCATTTGTCATCAAATGGTGAAGGACTGGATGTTCCATCACTAGTTCTTGATTTGTATGAAGGTCTTGTAACCAAGGGAGTCCAAAATCGGTACCAACCTCATTTCCTATAGCGAGAAAAAGTAATCCTCCACAATCTTTCCGTAATTGTCTGATTGCACTTGGATCTGCTGCACTTGCAGGAAATAGTAAATCAGTTTCCTGCTCCCTAAAAGCGGAGTCAAAAACAAGAACAGGCCCTCCTTTAGCAAATGCCTCAATGGCTTGCTCTACGCCGGACACCATGACTCGCGGAGGGGCCTCTCATACCCGTTATTTTCGGTTCCAAGTATCAATCAATATTTTGTTGTTCATCATCTTCTAGTTGTGTTTCAATTTGTTTTGCTTTGAATTGAATAATACCAAGAAAGGATATGATAATAACGATAATAATAATGAAAACAATTCTATCCACCAACCTTTCGTCAAGCAGATTTACATCTGGATCATAATTTTGTACATTAATACGATTTAGTGTCCATTTGTCCATGGTTGTCACTTCTCCATCATTCCAGATGATTCTGATTTCTTCGATTTCGACTTCTGATGGGATTCCTAATCTAATTTCAGAAACTGAACAACCAGTGAATCCATCTCCTGCTAGGATTGCTTGCCGGATTATTTTTCCATTTGAAAATTCGATATCAACAATAGATCCAATAGCATCTTTATTGATACCATCATTTGAGTTTGTAGATTTTGGATCGATTGCAATCCATCTTACATTGTCTCTCTGTGCAGCATCATTTTCGAAGAATCGAATGCCAATGTTTGAATCTCCTAACACCAAATCTAAATCTCCATCTCCATCAAAATCTGCCCATGTAGATCCCATTGTCTTGCCTTGATCAAGTAACCCTATTGCATCAATTCCGTCAATGAAATGTCCATTCCCATCATTGATGTACAACGAATTATTATTGAATGAAGTATATGGGTTAATTTTCCCGACTCCAAACCAGAGATCCAAATCACCATCAAGATCGACATCAAGGAATTTACAATCCCAGTTTACTAGAATATTCTCTGCAATTCCTCTATCAACTCCAACTTCTTCCCAATTTGTTGGCTCTGATTGCATCCAAAGGTAGTTCGGACCAAAATTACTGACACATAGATCTAGGTCTCCATCTCCTTCGATATCACCTACACTCGCTCCCATTCCAGTTCCTGGAAGTGAAAAGTTATGAGAAAATGTAGATGTTCTGAATGCACCTGAATTACTTCCATTATAGAATGGTGAGAACCCGAAATCAGATGCCACAAAGATGTCTTCCATCGCATCTCCATCCATGTCGACAAATACGCCTGCCCAAGACATACCAGATCCCTTTCCATTAGGGTCCCTATCTGATGGAGTCAACATTTGGGCAGATGGATTTTCAGGAGCAGTAATCGCAATTGAGAAAGCATCTCCAACCGCAACTTCACCTTCTGAACTTGGTTCTAATGTCCCTCCATCAATTCTTCCAGCAAAAATTGTGACTGGTAAAAAATTAGCATTTCCGGTTTCTTTCAATTGATTCTGATAGAGGATATTTGATTCTTGACGAACTAGCAATTGTTCTTCAGATAGAATTCCGAAGTTCATAGAATACAAGTCTAGGTCTCCATCATGATCATAATCGGCCCATAGTCCCTTAGAAGAATGTCCCGAGTTGTCAACTCCAACTTCTTCTCCTATCTCTGTAAATGTACATTCTCCATCATTTCGATACAGCTCGTTAGGCGCTCCACTCGTTACATTTTCAACATCTGCTTCTCCAAAGTTCGATACATGGAGGTCTAGATCTCCATCTTCATCAAAGTCTGCCCAAGTCAAACCTAATGCTGTAGAGTTTGATGTGGGGAGTCCTGCCTCTTCTGTAATATCGATGAACTGATTCCCTCCAATATTCTTCATCAAGTGCATCCTGCCTGTAAGGAAATCATCGCCCTTCTCCCATCCTTCTTGATCGAAAACCGCTCCAACTGCGATGTCAATTAATCCATCACCGTTACAATCTCCAGGGGCGATAGATGGGCCATAACTTGCCCATTGGGACGTCATTCCAAGATTGATTTCACCTAATCCACTTCTTCCAGTTCTTTCTGTCATTTTTGCATTCAAAACGGTGGTTCTTTCTTCTGTTGGGTTACTGATTTCTACAGGAGGTCCTGGGGCGAAATTTAGATTCTCATTTCTACAAAAGTTGTCAGATTGAGTAAAATCATTATCTGAATTTTCTATCCAATGTTGCTCTGAAATCATTGAAAGACATACCATTCCTTCTATTCCTGTATTTCTAAGAATAATGTCTGTCAAAGTAGTGTTTCTGATTTCATCTAGAACTTCAGATAAATCAGGGTCCCATTCGTAGAAGAGTGGGTCACTAACTCTAAGTCGATGGAATTGATCTCTGATGATTTGGTGCATTGTAGGTCCTACAGTGCTGTGAATCGTACGGTTTTCATCGTATTCGGGGAAATAATGGGTCCAATTATGATCTTCAGCATACATTCCAATAAGTGGATCAGAAGAACTTACATTGGGGTAAATCGAATCTAGTCTAGAAGCAAGTTCTGAGTCACTAGTTACATCTGACCAATTGTTTGCTACTTCAAGTCCAACTAAATCTCTAAATGAACCATAATCTGGGATTCCATGATCTCTACCTCTTTGTATATCGATTGCACACATATCCATTCCACCCATTCCAGGGGCTCCAAACAACATATTCCTTAGCGCGTGAATATATCCTACATCATTTGCTTCTTGAGTGGTAAACGCAAGCCCTCTAAGGACAGGATCGATCCCTCCATCAGTAACTAGTGAATTGGGATCCCAGAATCCATTTTCCATAGCAATGCTGCCTTGAGGAATTGAAGTCCTATTTTCTTCCAAGCGTAAAGTTAGAGGACCAATTTGTGAATGCCCCATTCTAAATGCAAGAGTTGCAAATGCATTACTAATTGATGGGTCCACTGCGGAATCATATTCTCCCCAGTCAGAATATATATTCATTGAAGGAAGGTATTCTTGATAGGTAATTTGTTGCATTAATGCAGTTACATATTTTCTTGCACTTTGATATAGATCTTCATCTGTCCATTCGGGATTTTGTGATTCCAAAACTTCAGCGATTCTATTGTGTTCTCGAACAAATAAGATATGGATTGCAGTAAGTCCTACATGTTCATTTGCACGAGAATCTCCAGCAATATAACGTTCAGATGCAGAGAATCCAACAAAACTCATGCTCGGTGCTGTTTCATCATCTTCTGCTGCTAAAGGTAGAAGGTCTCCATTTGGATCAGATGTTACCTTTAGCTGGCCTCCTTGCCCGGTTCTTAACCAATCAGCAGTTTCTTGAGATGAGCCATAAACAGATGAACCATCAATCCAACCTGTTACAGAGTTAGGATATTCTCTTGGTATGTTTTCGATACCAGTTGATTGATTGTATATTGATCGAAACATCATTATCATATTCGCTCCAGTTCCTTGAGGGTCCATCCAAAGATCACCTGAAGGAACTGGAATATCTATGCGTTCAGCGGCTCCATCTACTCGTCCATTTTGGGTGAGCGTGAAGTCGATATCGTGAGTGATAAATTGTCCCCAAAGCCAATTCATGTCAGATAATCCGTCTTCGTCTAATACCATTCCATTGGGATTGTAACATACGGTGTTGCTAATCTCTCTTGGACTAGGTAGTTCACTTCTGGAAATCCAATCAGAATCATTTGTCCCCGAAGAAGGGATTAATCGGATTAAATCTGAATTTCTCGAATTTAATGCTGGATTGACTTCATGGTGCCCATATCCGTCTATTGGGTAAGTGTCCTCAGGAATCTGTAATTGCCAATGTGTTGGCCCCGGTTCTTCTTTTTCTACACTGAATGCATGAGCACTTGGAATCATTAGTAAAAGTAGCATTAGTGAGGCGACGGCCAAACTGTGCCAACGTCTGGTCATTGTTCTCACGATGATGATTGAGGTTATGATGCTGCTCCCTTTTTTTGATATATTTTGAATCAATTTGTGTAGATATCTTTCTTCTCTAGTATCCCACATTTCGTGACATCCCTTTTGAAGGGCCACCCGGTCGGGCAGGAGGTCGGGGGTTAATTGGGTGCCACTTCGTTTCGGTCCAGCAGGGGTACCTTTGTCTTGCAAAGGGCGTACGATTGTCGAAGGAATGGATGACATAACCGCTCTCGGTCTATCCACAATGGAGATTCAAACTGTTCGGACGGTTGCACCCCAACATTTCAATGAGTATTGGCAGGCAGGAATTTTGTCATGGAAATCAGATTTTGAAATGAATATGCATGGGCCATACTATGCTGACTTACTAGGGGACGCACGTTCACGTCAACGTACACTAATGAAGATGGAAACAAGTATGCAAGCGGCCAAGGTTGTGAATGCCCGGCATATCACCTATCACGTTGGCCCTTATGGTGAGCGCCGTCCAGGAAGAGAGACAAATGAGCATCTAGCAAATATTTTGGAAGGAGTAGTCCAACGTTGCCGTGATCTTTGGGGCAATGAAGAGGATGAGATCGATTATGCCGCATTCCCTTGGGTCACTGAAGGAGAGCCTACATTGATTGGAATTGAGACTAGTGGGCAACAGTCACTTTGGGGTACTTTGGATGAGGTTTTGGAAGTCGTGAATCATGTGGATGGAACCATCCCGGTCCTAAATATGGCACATATACATGCCAGAGGAAACGGCTCCCTACGTACTTCTGAAGACTTTGCGGAATTATTTGATCAGGTTCGTTCGGAATTTGGAGGCAAGAAATTCTATTGCCATTTTTCTGGAATTGAACATCGTTCTGGTAATGCTATGCATTATACTCAGTTGAAGAAATCGGATCTTAAGTTTGAGCCATTAGCGGAATATCTTGCTGAAGAAGGAGATTGGTTAGATGTAACAGTCATTTCTGATTCACCTTTACTAGAACATGATGCTATGTATATGTTGCAACAATATGACAAGGCGAAGCAGAAATTACTTGAACGCCGTGCTTTAGAAGAACGCCGAATTAAATTAGCAATTGAAGCCGGCCTAGACCCTGAAGAGTTGTTGGCAAGAGAAAAAGAACAGGCACGTTTGAGGCGCGAGGCTAATGAAAATGAAGCCTCTCCTAAACAGCCTGAACCTGCTGAGAAAAAGAAGGCACCTGCTAAGAAGAAAGCAGATACAGGTAGAATCGAATTTGAAGAAGAAGACGACGACGACGACCTTTTCTAAGGTGGTGCGACGGGCCGGGCTTGAACCGGCGACTTCCAGATCTTCAGTCTGGCACTCTCCCAGCTGAGTTACCGTCGCAGTGCTCTCGCGACTATAGATTCCCATTCAAGGGTTCCGCTAAGAAAATGTCATTTTTTATTCAGAAAGAACGTTCTTCTGGATTGCAAATAATTGTTTCATTGCAGTTTTTCCTGAACTAATTAGTGCATTGAGTTCATCTGATGAATATGTTGCTTCTTCACCGGTACCTTGGACTTCAACAAATTTTTCATCTGAGGTCATTACAATATTCATATCTACATCTGCGTTGCTATCTAAATCGTAATCGAGATCTGCATAGACTTCTCCTTCTAGCAGACCTACACTGATTGCCGCCACATCGTGAGGCATGACCGAATTTTCATGAATCATTGCTTCTTCTTTTGTTAGTTCTACTTGACCATCAGAACCTTCTTCACGCTTATCTAATGGGAGGCAAATACCCTGAGAAATTAATCTTTTAATTGCAAGTCTAAGTGCAATTCCAGCGGCAGTAATTGATGCACAACGGGTACCTCCGTCAGCATTTAGCACATCACAATCGATGTTTAGTGCAATGGGGCCTAATGCTTCAAGATCTACTGCAGCACGAAGTGACCTAGCAATTAGTCGTTCAATCTCTTGAGTTCTTCCTTTTGCACCGTTTCTTTCTCTACGGAATCTTGAATCTGTTGATGCAGGCATAAGTGAATACTCTGCATGCACCCATCCCTTTGTAGCATCTCTGGGGAACCATCTTGGAAGTGAACGTTCTTTCGTTACGCAAGCTAAAATCATTGTATTGCCCTGACGGTAAAGAACTGATGCAAGAGCATTTGGTGTAAAATCTAGTGTAACCTCAATTTGGCGTATTTCATCGTTCGATCTAGTTGGGGTAAACCCGCTTTTCATCTTGGCCATACCCCCTCCTCCAATGAATAGGAGTTGAACCCTTTGATTGAATTCAACGATGATTTGGACGAAATGCAACTACGATTTCCGCATTCGTCTCAATGAATGGCCCATCCATTAGGTCAATACATGCAGGTATTGATTCAAACAGAGGGATCAGAGTTTGTTCAATTGCTTTGGGAGAACCGGGTAAATTCAGAATCAGACAATTCCCTCTCAATCCAGCAGTTTGTCTTGATAGAACAGCTGTGGGGACATATTCAAGAGAAATTTTTCGCATTAATTCCCCATAGCCTGGCATCATCCGATCACATACACTTTCCGTTACTTCTGGAGTCACATCCCGAGATGAGGGGCCGGTACCTCCAGTCGTAATCACTAGGCAACATCTTTCATTATCAACCAATTCAATCAATGCCATTTCAATGTCATTCTTTTCATCGGGGACTAGTTTTGCAATATGTTCCCACCGGGAACTAACAATCTGATTGATTGTTTGAATTACTGCTGGACCGGACTCATCATCGTATATCCCAGCATGAGCTCGATCAGAAATCGTGAGAACTCCAATCTTAGCGTTCATGGCCTTCGCTGGAGGTGGAGGGAAATAAGATGTTCATTTTTTCGTCCACTCTCCTGATTCTATAGGAGTTCCATTTAATCCAATCCATCTGTATGTCCATGCTTGTTTCATGCCATCCGTTGTTTCTACATTGCAAAGTATGCGATCAAAAAGATTGTTTGAAGAACCATGTCCGTAGAATCCTTCAATTTCATCTAATCTATCTAGAACAGGGCTGATGTCATTGAATGAATGTATTTCTCCAATTATTTCGTTATCTCCTTGAATCAATCCTGGGTATGCCCCTAAATCCAATAATTCTCCTCGGATTTTACCAGAATGAGGTGTAGCAACACGTCCCTTAAGCATAGATTCTTGTCGAAGGAATCCTTGTTTCAAAGTGCCATATACGAAAACATGGTTACATTTGCTCAAATCCTCCCTATTTTCAGCAGCAGCATTTTGCCCCTTTGGATCCAAACCAAGTTGGTACATTCCATTTTCAACTATTTTTTTGTATTTCTCATTAGGTTCAACAAAGTAGTTTTTTCTTTGCTCGGTAACTACTATGTAGGTCACTGCTTCCAATAATTCTCCTGAAATTGTTTGGATTTGCACTGATTTACGTGAATAATAATTGGGGCTTCCTTCCTTTTTTTCTACATTTATCCATCCATCCATACTAGGTCTGAATAACATTCCACTTACTACTCCTCCTTTGAGTGGGCGTACATCAAGAGCACCTCCCTTTCTGCCGCTAGAATAGTAATGATAAACTGGAACATAATCTAACAAAAAACCAGCTGTTTGGAGTTGTAATGCCTCTTTCCATGGCAAATAATGTCCCGAAGAATTCCAATCATCTTCGTTTAGATTTGAGCCATATCCGAAGTATAATTCGTCATTCGTCATTCTTCATCCTCTGGAGTATCGTCAATACATGCTCCACCTTCATCGTCGGAAATATCTTCCAGCGTTTCAGAAACATCCCTTACTGTCCATTCAGTCATTGGAGCAGCCCGAATTTTTTGATGCGTCTTCTTCTTCTGAACTGATGCGATATTTGCCACTGGATCCCCTTCCCTAACTATAGGTGAAGTAGCTAGCCCCACAGCTACTCCTGACATCGGACTAAGAATTGCTTCAGCATCACCACTTAGTGGATTTGTAACATGCGCAATTGGCTGTCCTTCATCTACCAACTCTCCTGCAACAATAGCGGGGTGAAGCATTCCTCCTCTAGGAGATCTAATCCATCTTGATTTTCGAACAATCAGACGCCATTCAGGAAGCCGTAAATTGCCCTCAATCATTCCTAAATGAATCATTACATTCATGATTCCTTGAACTCCTACAGCAATTGCTCCTCCTTCGAAGACATTTGCAGTACCTGCTTCCAATAGAATGGAATGAATTCCTAATCCTGTTGCAGTTCTTCTGAGAGATCCTTCTGGTCCGATTGAATGTAGCACAATTGGGGTTCCAAATGCTCTTGCTAATTCTTTAGAGTCTTCACGATCACAATTCGCCCTAATATGTGGGGCATTTGTTCTTCGAGCAGGTGCGGTATGAAGATCAATCAGATATTCACCTCTCATCACAACACGTTCAAACAATGCATGAGCGATTCTAGCCGAATGCGTTCCATTTGGTAGACCGGGAAAGCATCGATTCAG
>DAQW01000002.1 GCA_002503045.1 Euryarchaeota archaeon UBA39
GTAACATACAAATCGGCATGTGGTACAACATCATTCATGTAAATTGAATTCGCAAGGGTTTCAGATTCACTAAATGCAGCATCGCCTGGTTGTGTGGTAGGGCAAGTATTCCAATAATGATCATAGTTTCTATTCAGATCTACCTGATTCACATTCCACCGTGTATCAATGTCGTTACCATCGGCATTCAACATGATTAGAATATGCAATTCAGTCGAAGACAAGACATCGATAACTGTTTGATCTCCTGCAGCCCATCCCTCAATGTAATGCTCGGCAGTCAAGAATGCTAATTCCGTACCTAGATGTTCATTTCCATGGTGTCCTCCATCGATATACACAACTTCCTTTGCAGAACCATCTGATTTATTCTCTAGACTCCAATCTGATATCTGCAACATCCAGATATTTCTTCCCAACTCGGTTTGGCCGATATTAAGCAGTTTTACAATTTCTGGATTGTCGTCTGCCCACGCATTAACATCCAAAGTCAATGTTGCATAGGAATGATACCAGTGTTCCTGTAACAAATCAGGTTGCTGTGCATTTACTGAAGGAATGGGTGCAAGCAAAATTATCGCAATCAGCCAAATGGCTCGCCCCATAGTTACACGAAGGTATTACCGATTTTCAATGCATTCTAATTATTGATTGATTCCAATAATAGTGGAAGAACTATTGTTGCATCAGATTCAATCATAAATTTTGGAGTGTCAACTTCTAACTTACCCCACGAAATTTTTTCATTGGGAGAGGCTCCAGAATAGCCTCCATAAGATGTTGTTGAATCAGAAATCTGAGCGAACCAAGACCACTTTTTTACAGATTTTTCAAGATCTTGATTCAAGAGTGGAACTACACAAATAGGGAAATCTCCAGCAATCCCTCCTCCAACCTGAAGTAATCCAATTTCCTGAGTTTGTTTTTCGTACCAATCAGCAAGATGGATCATTGCTTCAACACCTCCTTTGACTTGATTATGATGAATGTCCCCTTTGATACAATGCGCTGTGAAAATATTCCCTAAGGTAGAGTCTTCCCATCCTGGAACGTATATCGGAATATCTTGCTCTTTCGCTGCTACCAACCATGAATGAGTACAATCGAGATTATCCGGTAATCTATCAATAAATTCGAATAAATGTTGATGTGGAAATCGGGATTCTTCACCCCAAATTTTAATCAAATTAGGAACTATTTTCTGAATTGTTGATTCTTCAGGTATGCATGTATCAGTAACTCGGTTCATACCTGAATCATGTAACAACTTCTCATCTTCTGGACTTAGGTGTCTCCACTGAGGGATATGACAATATTGTTCACCTCCAATCAAATGAAACAAATCTTCTTCCAGATTGGCACCAGTGCACGATATTGCGTGAATTTTTCCAGATCGAATTACTGGTGCTAAGCTACGACCGATTTGTGCTGTTGACATTGCACCTGCTAGAGTAATCATTAACATACCATTGGAATCAATAAAATTTCGTAAAGACGTTGCACATCTAGAAAGTTCTCCAGCATTAAAATGCCTAAAACGGTCTAACATAAATGAATAAACATCCATAAAATCACCTAATTTTCCTGTGGTTTTTCATGTAAGAAGCGGTTTACTGTATCTCTTCTCATTTGAGTAATATCAGGGCAGGAGGAAGTTAGGCTCTCATGAATGATATCTACTATATTCTCAGGGTCGTGATTACCACATGTGAAAGCGTCTAATGCAAGCCAACCACGATCTGAATAGCAGTGCGCAGAGACATGGCTTTCGTCGATGAGAACGACCGCAGCGAAACCGGGAGGAGATACATCTCCATCGAAAATCTCGACATGAGCATGGACCTCCCGTATTCCACTTCTATTCACGGCATTCTGGAGGATATTAAGCAGCCACTGGCCATCTTGCCAATGATGCTGTGGTTGAAATCCCACATAATCTACGTACACGTGTTTTCCATGTGCGTGAAGATTTGTGACTCCCGAGGGTTCACCCATAGTCATCATCCGTGAGTGCCTATATTTCATTGAATCGAACGATGTATGTGGCCACCAACCAATCGAGTTGCAATCATTGCAGCTGTAAATGGTGTCAATGAACCCTCAGAATCAGGTGCTATCTCGACTACATCTGCTCCCAATATTGTACAATTCTTGGATTCAAAGATTTGAGCTAATGCTGATTCAAGATGCCACCACGTAAGACCTCCAGGAACTGGAGTACCAGTAGATGGAACTAGATAGCCGTCTAGAGCATCAATATCAACAGAAATCCATACTGGTCCTGACAACAAAGCTAGTTCATTCATCAATGACTCCCAAACTTCCTTTCCATCAAATACAGCCAGAATATCTGACGCAAGATGTGTAATTACTCTCTGATCATTCTGAGAAAATATTGCTTCCTCTCTTGACCAGGCTCTCACTCCAATCTGGATTATGTTACCTACACCTCTATCCAAAGAACGGCGAGCAGCGCACGCATGACTCCATTTATCTCCATCTAATTCATCTCGTAAATCTGCATGAGCATCAAACTGAATAATCGTAAGTTTCCCTAAATCCCCTTCCAATTCCGGATGTTTTTGTAAGGCTGTAATTTGTGCTGGAAGTAAACCATGTTCTCCACCTAAAACAACAGGGAATACTTTGTCATCTGAAAGCCATTTTGAAAGATATTTAGAAACAGAATCTAATTGCTCCTGAAGTGTACCTGCATCTGATGACCAAGCAGCTTCAGTGCGAATAACCGCTCCAGCAGGAAGATCCTCAGGAAGTCGAGAGTCAAAGAGTTCAACTTGAGCCGATGCCTTCAGACAAGATTCAGGTCCATCAACGGTTCCTTGTCCGTATGACGTTGTTAATTCGTAAGGTACTGGCAATATGACTACATCGGGGTTCATCGAATGATCTTCACTCAAACCAAGGAAGGTAGGCGGGTCCCCCATGATTTATGCCGGTGGCTAAACACCAAAGAACATGACGAATTTGTACAGTTTGCCTTTTTTCGTCATCCATAATGTGATTCCTTATATAGAGCGGCAGCCAATAAATAACACAGCGCGGGGGGATTCTAGGTGACGGGCATGACGTTGAAAACACTAACAGATGCGATTCGAAATCGTGTTGACGAAGAAATGGAACAAACCGTTGCAGAGAGTATTGCAGAACACGCCCTTGGCTTCTTTGGGTTCTCTGATCGTATTATCGATAATGCTCTAGAACCAACAGATAGAAACCTATTCTATCAACTTCAAGATTATGAATTGTTAACCACTGAATCAGAAGAAACCACTCTTTGGGATGGAAGAGAATGGAGAATTCATTATTGGAAGTTCAAGTCAAAACGAATGGGTGAAGTAGCACAGAAAAAGATAGCTGAAGTGATTGATCCTTATGCTGGACTATACGATGAAGTACCAGTGGATATTTGGCGAGAACAGGCTGGATTTGAACATGATGATGATGAACCATTATTCTAATTCTAAAACAACCGCACAATGGATTGAATAGTTAACAGGACAGAGAGTATACTATGATACTCAAGCGTAACGCGTTCATCATCACTGCGATGTTACTGCTTATGATGCCATTATCTTCAATTTCAGGTCAAACAAATGAGGAAGACAGGTGTAACATTGTCGTAGATTGGAGCAATGGAACAAACAGTGAACACGCTTACATCATTAATAACTGGACTTTGATTAATGGGACAGATACCGAAATTCATTGGTCGCATCAAAATAATTCAGGGGCAACAATGGATAATGGCTCAATCTTACCAAATTGGAATGAAAACGAAACCAATGCAAGAATAGTTTTGCCCACATCAATCAATCTAGGTGATTCCATTTCAATTGATGTAAGTACATCTCAGACCGAAATTCATTGCTCTAGAACAATAGAAATTACTTATTGGAATCAGCCGATAAATGACCATGAAATCACCAGAACTACAACTTGGATGCTTCAACAATCTGGAGATAGCGGTGAAGAATATGAATTGGAATTCACTGGAAGGGGATGGCAACTTCGTGAAGGTAATCAATTAGAATCAAACGAATTAGGATCAGGGAATCTCTCTATCATAAGTGATGACGGAGATACTAGAATTGAAACTGAAATCAATCTAGATAGAGTTTGGTTAAATGAATCTATGACTGGAATCGAATTTGATCAACAACAATTTGAAATGTTTGGAAATGGTTCTATGTTCTTCATCCTCAATGATGATGTAGGAACTGAAACAATTGCTGAAATCAATATCTCAGATTCATACATCACCAGAACAATTGCAAATGGAGTGCCATCTGAACAAGTACGTCTTGAAGGAACTGGGAATTTACTTTCAAATGGGACTAATGACGATGAATCAATAGAATTGGATGGAGAAGTATCTGTTTTCTTATACGAATTGCATACTGAAAATGGTGAAGTATTACTCTCAAACTATCTTCTAGAAGCTTTTGCTGAAATGGTTCTTATCGATGGAAATAATCGTTTTACTCTTGATCTAGATGAATTCATTATTAGTGAAACTTGGGAAAATGGGGCACAAACAAATCAACTAAATCGAATTAGAGGTGACGGGACATTTGACTTTGCTGAATCAGAAGATGGGGCAACTATTGTTGTGAATGGAACTGTTCCTGTTTTCTGGATAGAATCTCAAGGTGGAATGACTACTGAAAACACGATTAGAATGGATGGAGATATTAGTGGAGATGTAACAGGAGAAATCGGTCTAGTAATAGAAATAAGTGAGACTGGACAACAACAAAACGAAACCGGGCAATCATTTGATGTGAATGTTATTCGAAATGAAAATTGGTTAAATATTTCACAAATTACTGGATTGGGGTCAAATCTTGATCTTGAAGCAGAGCATAATTTGACATTTGAATATCAAGTGCCTGAAGAACATTGGTTAAATCGAACTATTCGATACAAGTATGTTGAAGATACTGGCGAGATAAATAATGAATATCCCGAAAGAAGTCCTATTAATCGTGATTTACCGGGACCATCGAATGAATCCTTACTTGGAAGTGTAAACCTTAGTAGAGAGTTAGGATATGCTCCCGCTTCAATGCAAATTGGAGATTCTTTGATGTTGGATCATGGAGACTCATTGAAACTTGAAATTGTTGCCACAGATTCAGGTTCAATTACTCGCGATGGACATCAAATGGATGTAATCCATTGGAATGGAACTTACCTTAACGGAGGTGTTGCTTCTGGAAAAATCATCAATGAAGGCGTTTTAGCAGGACTAATTGCAGAGGTTTCCAGATCTGTGGATTTGAACCTTGATGATATCGAAGGAGATTTACAATTCATTGAAATTCAATCCTTGGAGCGTGTGATTTCTCCATCAATAGTCACTGAAGCAGAAAATACCCCTCCTACATTCGTAGAGTTACGCATTAGAGAAGGCGTGCTTACTACCGAAGGAGGTGAAGCACATCTGGAGGTGGTCGTAGAAGATGAAGATTGGAATATGCAATCAGTCCAAGTTGATTTGAGTAGTATTGGATTGGGGATAGTTTCTTTCAATGATATCGGAATAGATGGTGATTCAACTGTTCATGATGATATTTGGACAACTCAAGTATCTCATATAGGAACTAATCACGGAAACCAAGATGTCAATATCACAATATCTGATGGGTGGTCGACTACAAAGGTTACTGCATCACTATTAATCACTAATTTAGCACCTAGAATGACTTCACTTGATCTAAGCCCTACGACAGTAAGTAGAGGCGATACTGTAGATATTACAACAAACATAATTGATGCTCATGGGGTTGCATCGGTTTTTGTTGACTTAACTGGATTAGGTGGACAACGTTTTGCCCTCTCCCAAGAAACGGGGGAAACGTGGAGTGGTTCATTTATTGTCCCTGATGGATTCTCTCCCGGCCCTCAATTAATCGCTATTGAAATGACAGACAATGACGGTTCAATGAGACTTACTTCCTTAATTTGGCGTCCAGATGGAACTACGATTGAAAGTGATAGAATTATTATTCTAAATGATGGGCCTGTTCTTTCAAATCTAACCATTTCCCGACAAGGAAATGTTGTAACTAATTTTCTTGTTCCAAATCTGGGGGAACAAGATGTTGCTCACGTAATTTCCATTGAAGCGGATGACCCTGATGGGATTTCAGTCGTCCAAGTCCGATTAGGAATACTAGCTGAAATCGGAAAAGCGGACGATTGGGTCCCAATGAAAGATGATGGAACTGGAGGGGACGAAATTGCAGGTGATGGGATATACAGCCTTACTGTTTTGACTCGTGCTACGATGCCTACTGGTTCTACAGAAATTGAACTTCGAGGAATTGACAATTATCTAGAATCTACTCCAGGTAATGAAAGAGGATTCACAGTCACACTTTCTGATAGTTCTTCAGAAGGTATAGGTTCTGAGTGGGCTGATTCAACCACAGTGATAATAATTGTAGTAGCTATTTTCTTATTCCTCTCTATATTGGGTGGAATTATAGTGCTAAAAAATGCTAATTTTGATGAAGAATAATTGAAATTTTTTAGTGGAAACGATAGACTGGTATCCAATGGTGCGAGCGCCGGGATTTGAACCCGGGTTCCCACGTTGGCAACGTGGGGTGATAACCACTACACTACGCTCGCAGCGTCTCAACGAGATGGCAGGCCTTCTTCTATCCATCGGTCAACTGGGTTTAGGAAGAAAACCCTCACAGGTGTCCAAACGTGAGATGAAAGATTCGATCTCTTATGGCATTGCGGGCCTCTCTGAACACCTCAATACTCTGACCGTATGGGTCATCTAACTCCCAATCTTCATCGATTTTCATCGCCGGACAGGAGACACCGCATCCCATTGATATGACCGCATCCCAATCGTCAGCGGAAAAATTGTCCACAGACTTCGGTTGTTGATTAGAGATATCGATATCTATCTCCGCACATACTAACACCGCATTAGGGCTCACTACCTTTGCTGGATGAGTGCCTGCAGATGCTGCTTCGTGCCCGAAGCTTCGTGCGATACCTTCAGCCATCTGACTTCTGCATGAATTACCAACACAAACGAATAATATATTCATATTCAACCATATAATCCACATGATATTAATCAATTGGATATAGATTCAATTGTAGAATTACACACGTATTGAAGTATATCCTATTCTTACGATAAACATGGCAGGGTCACCAGTTTCTACCCATTCTCCTGGAGATGGTGATGGAAAGGGACCTGAAACGAATGATGAACAAAAAGCGCAAATGGAACAAGCCTACCAACAAATGAGAAGAAAAATGCGCATGACAAAACTCAATGATGATGTTGGGCATAAATTCATGGTTCTTTCTGGGAAAGGAGGGGTTGGAAAATCTACAGTAGCAACTGGATTGGCACTATCTCTAGCAAGAATGGGTCAAAAAGTGGGGCTATTGGATATTGATATTACTGGACCAAACCTTCCAAAAATGCTAGGAATTGAAGGAACTCAACTTCATGTGGAAGAAGGGCAAATCCATCCAGCTATTGGCCCTCATGGAGTCAAAGTCATCTCAATGGCTTTCTTGATAGAAGATCCAGATAAACCAGTTATTTGGCGTGGTCCTATCAAATTGGGAGCAATTCAACAATTCATCGGTGATGTCGCATGGGGTGACTTGGATTATCTAATCATTGATTTTCCTCCAGGAACAAGTGATGAGCCACTTACAGTTACTCAATCATTGCCCACTATGGATGGAGTAGTCATTGTTACAACTCCACAAGAGGTTGCATTACTTGATTCAAGAAAAAGCATCAATTTCGCTAAAACAATCAATCTGCCAGTACTTGGTGTTGTTGAAAATATGCGTGGGTATACATTACAGGGATCTGCGACTAACCCTGATGGTTCTGCAATTACAAATGCGACTATCGAAATTGGTGGCCCATCTGGACAAAAAATAGAGGCAAAAACCGATTCTGATGGTAATTGGAATGTAATGCTTGACCTTTTCAAAAGAGGAGGGGGAGAGTCAGCAGCAGAAGAAATGGACGTACCTTTCCTTGGTTCTCTACCTTTTGATCCTGGAATCGTTCGAGGTGGGGATGATGGAGTGCATAGAATCGTTGCAGAACCAGATGGACCTACAGCTGAAGCGTTTCAATCAATTGTTACTAGACTAATTGAGAATTTAGAATCCCCCGATGAAGATGGTGTGACAATAATCTAAGCATTCTAGGAGAATTTTACCCGTCCGATTCAAAAGGGATGATAGTAGGCGATATAACATGGAAAACATAGAGAATGATGCTGTAGTAACTGTTCACTATACTGGGACTCTTCCAGATGGAGAAGTATTTGATTCAAGTAGAGATAAAGACCCAATGACTTTCTTGATAGGTCACAAGAACATGATTCCGGGATTTGAAGAGGAATTAATGGGTGCATCAATCGGAGAAACTCGAGAATTTACTCTCCCACCTGACCGAGCCTATGGTGAACGTGATGATGATGCTATACAAAAAATGCCAAGAAATGCATTTCCTGATGACATGGAGCTTAAGCAGGGAATGATGATGGCTGCACAAACTGAACAAGGCCCTGTTCCATTTACAATCTCTGAAATTAATGGTGATGAAATTACTATTGATTTTAATCACCAAATGGCAGGTAAAACACTGACTTTTGAAGTAGAAATCATAGATGTAAGAAAAGCAACTCCTGAAGAACTTCCAGATGATTGCGGACCAGGCTGCGGCTGTAACTGAAATTACCAATCACAAATTGATTTGGTGGTGCAGAGGACAGGATTCGAACCTGCGAAGCATTCTGCAGCGGGACTTGAGCCCGCCCCCTTTGACCACTCGGGTACCTCTGCTCAACTCTCACGATGAGATGCTAGGCTTGAGGCTTCCGAATTATTCTTCTTCATCTGGGAAACGTTCTGGAGGTTCTGGCCAGAGGTTTTTAGGTCGAGCAGGCGCTTGTTCTTCAGGAAGAGGAATGTCATCTTCATCATCCCAATAAACTGCTTCAGAATTCCGTTGTAAGACAAAAAGTCCAATCATAAAACCAAGACCACTAAAGATGACAATCAACAAACCAATTACCGTTAAATCTCCACTTAATGCAGCATCCAATAAACTCCTATCAGCCAAAGGATCTACAACTTGAATTGGTGGTAGAACGGTAGCATTTTCAATATCGCCATCAATAGCAGCAATCAACAACATTTGGCCTTCTTGCCAAGCCTCTATTTCAAAATCAACTTCAATGGACCCTCCAGGAAGTAGTTGAACTTCTGTTCGATTAATCACTACCCATTTCTGACCTGTTGAATCTGCTTCCCATCCGAGTAAACTTAGATTAATTTCTCCTCCTTGATTTCCTTCATCTCTAACCCAAAGATCAATTCTAACTAAACTATTCAAATTTGCAGGTTGAGGAGATATTGCAATTGGTTCCACAACAGGTTCAAACCAAACAACACGCAACAACGGAGCTCGTGGATTTAATGCAGATCCAATTCCTTCTACAGGATTTCCAGAAAGATCTGTAAATTCAAACCAAACAACAAGTTGATCGCCATCTTCTAATTCATTTGATTCTACAGTTGAAATATCTACATTATTGGAAACTCCATAGACTTGGCCTTGTTTTAATGCTGGACCAATAGAACTAGTGCCATCTGTTCCGGGAATATCAACGCCAAATCTTCTGAATGTCCAATACATTTCTACTTCTTCTTCAGCAACTCCTCCCAAATCTAAAATCGAAAAAGAAACTTGTTGGGAATCTAACCGATTAGTCTGTACAGCTGCAAGACTTGTTTGTAAAAATTCAACAGTTGGTGCAGTTCTATCTACTATAATGTCGACATCGAATCCACCCCATGGTATTGTTCCAGTTCCAACTAATCTGCCTCTAAGAATACCCTCTGCATCCCTTTCTGTTTGAGGAAGGACAATCACAAACTCAACAATTCCTTGAGAATCAACAGTTCCATTGACAGGGATTCCAGGTGTAGTCTCCATGACGTCCTCAAAATGTGGGTCGATAATCACATTTCTACCAACAGGGGGAACTGAAAGTGGCTGACCATTAGTTGAATGTACCATTTGTAACCTACAAAGTATAGCATCTCCATCAGCAGCGAACATTTTGCCATCATAGAACCTCCCAAATGGGGCAGTCAAATCTTCCATCTCCAAAATATTCCAAGATGTGGAAGCATCTAATGTCCAAGACAAATGGGGTAGCGAGGATAAATCAAGATCTAGTGTTACTTCATCTTCAACCACTGTTATTGCAGGAATCATTGAATTTAATGTCCAATCGAAAGGAGACTCTTCTCCGGTTGCAAAGGTAAATGATGCAAGTCCAAAATTTTCAGAAGAGTCACTAGGTAAGAATTCGGCACTAATTGGAATAATTTTGCTTCCTTCAGCAGAAACAATATCTCCCAACAATGGTCTGTGAATTAGATGGCCTTGTTCGTCACCAATTCCAGAAACCCATAAATGAATTTCATCAATTGATGTATATCCATTAAGGTCTTCAATCGGAAAACTCAATGTATGGCTGACAGAATGAAGAAGGGTTCCATCAACCAAATCCAAAGAAATAGTATTTCTATCTATTACAGTCGGACTTTCTTGAGCCAAACTGAATGTAGCCAAATCAGCATGTAATCCCTCACTACCTCCTCCCAGATATGCTCTACCTGAAGCATCTGAACCAATCACAAATACAGACACTAGAGAACCATCAGTTCCTTGAGAAATATCCAATAATCCTAGATTAATTAATCCAGTCTGATGTGCATTAGATGGAATGATTACCAATTTAGAATTGTACTCGCTTGGTTGAGCAACGCCATCTAAATTCAAATCATCTTTTGATTCTACCCAAGTCATTAATGTGAGTTCTCTTGACAATGATTCAGATTCATAAATCTCTAATGACATAATCAGGGGCCTAGAAAGAGACCAAATATCTTCATTCAGAGGTCTTTGAATCCCACTAATATCTGCAAGTAAGCGGCCTACAACAGGAGATTCAAGATCGATGCGATAACTGCCTGGAGAAGTGATAATAGATGAATCGAGAGCTCCCACACGCAGTGCATCTACAGGGCCTATTCGAATCAATCTAGGTTGAATTTCCCAAATACTAGTCGGAGTACTATTCTCAACATTTGGTAAAGTTATGGAAGAAGACCACGTGCCATCTAGCTGAACTTCATCTGCTAGAAATGACCACGATTGATTACCATTTGAAATGTCAATTCCAACCACTGCAGAGTTTGATGGAATTGGGCCAACAATTCCTTCAAACCGAACTGAACCAGAAGCAAAAATACTCTGTTCAGGGTGAAGGTGTAGAGGATATCCATACAATCTAGAATCAATCAAATCTCTACCTAGACCATCAATGACTGAAAATCCTACAATCTCTAAATCATTCTCAATCCCTAGCAATCCACCTGCTCCAATTATGGCATCTGCAGGACCCCATGAACGATTTAGATGGTCGACTGCAGTAGCATATATTCTAACTTCATCGGCATCATCAATAGACCAATCAACACTAATTGGCCAAGTAATCTGTACTGCTTTATCACCAACTACAATACTTGGATTAACAAGTGTAAATGGTCCTCCTGTTTCGTTGATGATGACAGGGATTCCAGTGGAGACATCCAACTTGAATGAATAATCAGATTCTATGCCATCTATCCCAAAATCAAGAGTAATGTTGTGAATTAACGAAGAATCAAAAAGATGTTCATGTTCAGTAACTATTTCTGAAATTATTTCTGGTACTAAGGTTGTAGGATGTGAAATAATCTTATCAGATATCAGCGGACTTTGGATTACTTTGCCATCAAAATTCAATCCTCCACCTTGTTCTTGTTCCAAATGTACTGGAATTCGCAAAAAAGGATTGATTGATGGAGGATTGGATCCAACATAATTTGTACGATATGATTCAATCATTGGGCCTAAATTAGACAAATTAGTTTCTAGATGATAATCGACCGAAATCAAAGAAATTGATGCTGATACCTCGTGACTTGAATTTACAAGAATTTGAAGATCTCTCATTTCCATACTATGATTTGGGCCCATGTAGACTGATGATAATAACGAAGATTGAGACGCTCTGAGAATTGAACCATCAAATCTAACAATGGATGTGTCTCCTGATGAAAGTATACGTTGTTGTACTGAAGATCCAGATCTAATTGAATAGGTTACATCTGTTCCAGAAGTAGGGCGAATAAGCAATGAAGCAGTTCTCCAATCAGCTTCATCTGGTAATGAAAAATTGATTGATGCATTGAGATAATTTGAGTTAGATTCCAATACTGGACCTTGCAATAAACCATATGTCAAAGGATTCCCAGTTGCCGAATCTGGCCAATCCCAATCGATTATTCCATCGTTTAATACGTCTATTGAAGGGCCAATAGATGGAGTTGAAAGAATCGGTCTAATTGCTAAATGTTCTAATTCCGAACCAGGTTGGAAATCTAAGATAAAACTCAGGATTGTAGCAGGTCTAAAGAATGAAATTGTTCCATTATTTATCATCGCAGAATGAACTTGTTGTCCATCAGCAATTACCTGAATCATCACACCTGCAGATATTGAATTCAATTGAATCCCATCTATTCTTCTTTCCGATATAATCGTGGGACCATCTACTCTATTTGTCATAAATGTTGGATTTACAATTATCCCTTCTGTCTGTCGGATTTCTAATGATGAATCTATATCCCAGCCAGTTGAATTTACTGCGAATCCATTCAGAAACCTACTTCCATTGATGGAAATTTCATTAATCCTAGGAGTTCGATGTTCTTCAGTTGTTGAAAGTTGTAAACTCAAATGTATTCCTTGATTAGAATTTAATGCAGATAAACCATGAAGATCTGCTAAATGTACTGGAAATGATTGATTGATAAATCCAGATATTGGAGTTCC
Organism: Euryarchaeota archaeon UBA39; assembly: GCA_002503045.1. GTDB lineage: Archaea > Thermoplasmatota > Poseidoniia > Poseidoniales > Thalassarchaeaceae > MGIIb-N2. The sequence continues at coordinate 12,983 of DAQW01000002.1, forward strand.
TTGGGAATCCAGAACGCTAGCTAAAACCGATGTTCCTTCAGGAACTTTAGCATCAATATCGATAGAACCCCAGCCCAGAGAATCTGCAAATATCAAGGGAGATTTCCAAGTACCTATTTCTTCAAAGACATCTACTGCAATTCCTACATTATCGATATACCAACCACTAGATTCAAAATATGTATCTGAAAAAAATGTAAATCTAAGCATTACATTTCTTCCCGCTAAATGGCTAAAGTCAGCTGATTTCTGAACAAACGAAGTATTTGCAGCACAGCCTCCACCTTTCTGTCTAGAACCATCCCATGCCATTTCTCCGTACAGGGGACTGAGAGAATTATTGTATTGCATTGAATCATACCAATCAGGAATATGAGAACCAAAGTGAGACCATGTATGCCCTTGGTCTGTTGAAACATATAGTGCGCCTCCATCCCAGCCTGATTCAGCACAAATAAAATGATCAAATTGTAATGTTGCTCTACTTCCAAGAGGAATTGGAATCGATGGAGAATAAAGATGGCTTAACGAATTTTGTCGATATGGTGAATTCAGTACAGTTCCTGCTCCATTCCCCCCCCCGGGGAAACTATTCGGATCAGGGCCAGAGGAATTTAATTCACCAAAAGACCAACCGTAACCATTTGGAGTTTCTATGTTCCAACCAATTGGAGTGAGTATCGATTCTTCAAACGAATCAAAGTCTGACCAAGGCCCATTTATTCCCACATTCGGTAAAAATTGCCATTGATCAACTAAACTATTTCCAATTCTTGAATGATTAGCAGTACTTGAATCATTGAAACTCCATCGGATTACTTCTGTTTCATTTCCTGAAATGACTTCCACAATACGTACATCATCCACAGCAAGACCTTCGGGAGGATCAATAGTTAGTCCACCAAAACCAGTCCCTCCAGTAGAATCCGATTCAAATCGAAAACGAATCTGAATTGAGGTATTAAATGCGCTAGGAATAGAATGTTGCAAAGATACCCAACCATTTGAATCATCGATTATTGTTGTGCCATTCACATATACTCCATGTCCAGGTAAACCTAGAGATGGAGTGATACTAGTCCAATTAGACCCGTCATCACTTACATCTACATGCCAATTGTCATAGATATCTCCTTCCATATCAAAATCAGCAGCATATTGAAACACCAAAGGACCAGATATTCCCGAAAGATTTGCTTCTAGTACTAATTGAGATTCTGCATTTGCTGCATATTCTCCATTTAAATTTCCATGAAACCATGATCCTGGTGGGTGACCATCGTTCTCAAATCCAACTCTATCTATGAACCATCCAGGGCGATCTACAGACTGAGTAATTGGAGTCCAAATCACCAAACGAACAGACAAACTCGAAGCATTAGCCAGCATTGGATGATTGTCAAATAGAATTTGTGAACGTTGCCAACCAGTAGCATTCAAACTAGCCCATGCAGGAAAACCAGTTCCATTAGCTCCATTTGGAATAGGAGCAGAAGTTGAGATTGTATTTCCATAACCACCCTCAGGTTCTACCCAATTCCATGAATTTCCTCCATCAAATGATGCCTCTACCCATGCTCCTGCACCTGAACCTAATGAATCCGAATCTGTCCAAATATGAAGCCAATGATCTAGAGTAAATGTAAGATTAGAAATATAATTTGGAATAGAATATATTGGACTTTCAATCCATGAATGGACTCCCGGATCTAATGATTCATCCGATTGCGTTAATGCAATCAAAGATCCATCAGTAGCTTGTCTTGGTACATGTCCTCCTCCATTTTGTCTTGCAGTTTGAGTTTGACCAAATGAAGTATTAATTGTAACAAGATTTCCAGAAAATGATGACGGATCCATTACTTCCCAAACACTAGTTGTCCCACCAGGAATCCATTGATTGAATCGATATTCCAATTCTTCGAAATCATGAATTCTTCCATGATTGGCAGCATTGTCTAAACTTAACTCTCCAGGAAAAAGAGTAGTAGAGGTATTATCTAGAGTCCCCTGTGAAAAATTTCTACCTGTTTCTCCAGTCTCCCAACCAGATGCAGAATAAATTTCAGAACCATCTGAATCTAACAGTATCCAAGCATCTGTAACTGTACCATTTGATTCAATTTCAAATCCATCAACAATTGCTTCTTCAAGCAAAAAAGTCGACGGCCCAATCCATGGAACTTCTTCTCCCTGAATCAGAATTGGCGACATTGACATGGCAAGCATTAGCACGGCGAGACTCACTGCCGACCGGCGTGCCTCGACAGATGCCATGTTGTTGAAAGGACAAAGGTGGGTTTGAATCGTCCGGCTCCCCGATAAAGCACAAATTTGTCGAATGGTTCATGAGTCGGCCCGATTCAATACGGAAGGATGGCAGTCGGTTCAGCAGAGGTTTCGGCACCGAGTGCGCTATCCGATCAAGCAGTGCAGGCTATTGAATCACGGTTAATGGCCTTACAAAGATCTCAAGCAGAACAGGATTTACCAGTACCTTTGCCCACTTCCGATTTTTGGAAATTGGTTTCACAACTTACTCAATCTATTGAAATCGAAATGGATGAGTGTATTCGAAGAGAAGGGTGGGGAGCAAAAATCCAATTGCTACAAAAACGACAAAACAACATTAGGTGGGCAATAGGTTCGATTAGCCAACATCGTCTCAATGCATTTGTTCGACATGCAAATATGCGAACCCTACTAAATCGGGGGAACTCATCTGATATTGCAGAGCCAAATTGGGCACAACATGATGCTTCAGAACGTGCATTCTACGAAGGGGCTTGTAGACTAATTGAAAAATTCCAAAAAGAAATTGATTGGGAACAAATGCAAAATGGAATAGGAGAGTCAACAATTAGTTCTAATTCAATTCAAGGGATTGCTCCGTTAACAGAATTTATTCCAAAAGAAGAAACAACGACACAACTAGAAGAAATGGAGCAAGAAATTCCTCCACCTGATGTGCATCTCGATGAAGGTTGGGAAGATGAAGCCCCAATAGAACAAGATGAAATTCAAGAAAATATTTCTCTAGAAATAGATGATGATTGTCTACGAATTCGATTCATAAAAGATGTTGAACAACCTGTCATGGACTTCGATGGTAACGAAGTTCAACCACTAATTGGTGATGTCTTTGTTTTTCCTGAAGTTCTAGCAAAAGCAATGATCAAGATGGGATATGCTGAAAATGCATCAATATGAACTAATTAGTTCACTTGACGAAGATTGATTTCTATTGTTACAGAATCTGGAATTGGAATTCTAATCAAGTCTTCCAAAGCTTTGTGATCCTTTGCAGTATTGGTAACCAATTCAATTAATCTCTTGTGAATCCTCATTTCCCAATGATCCCATGTCTCAGCACCTTCTCCATCAGGGGATTTTCGGCACGGTACAACCAAACGACGTGTTGGAAGAGGTATAGGACCGCGTATCTGGACTGATTTATCGTCACTAATCTGCTTGATTAATGCAGCAACACCATCTACTGCTCTATGATCTTCTCCAGTGAGTTTGATTGTTGTAATTACAGGCATGGGAATCTACTCCAAACGCCTTCCATTCTCAACAAACTTACTTCTTCTGAACTTTCATGCATACGCCAGCAGCAACAGTCTTACCCATATCACGAATTGCGAAACGAGCGAGTTCAGGGAATGCACCCATCTCCTCAATTGCCATAGGCTTAGTTGGTTGGAACTGAATTAGTGCTGCATCTCCAGACTTGAGGTAAGCAGGATTCTTCTCCTTAGTCTTAGCATTCTCTAATAGTTCTACGAAACGAACTGCTACCTGAGCTGTGTGTGCGTGGAAAACAGGAGTGTATCCTGCTCCAATTGCCTTTGGAATATCCATTAATTGGATTTGTCCAACGAATGTCTCATCGTGACGAACGAAGTTAGGCTCACTATCAGCGTAACCTGCAACGTCACCACGACGAATGTCAGTAGCAGCAAGGCCACGAACGTTGAATCCAACGTTATCTCCAGGCTCTGCCTTAGCAACCTGAGTATGATGCATCTCAATGCTCTTCACTTCAGCGGTCTTCTGACTAGGATTGAAGACAACGTTCTTTCCTACGTTTAGAACGCCAGTCTCAATCTTACCAACAGGTACTGTTCCGATTCCACTGATCTTGTAAACGTCCTGAATAGGCAAACGAAGAGGCTTGTCAATAGGCTTGTTAGGCTGTTGTACTGCATCAATGCATTCGAAGAGAGTTTTTACGGACTTTCCATTAAATTCAGTACCTTTCCACCATCCCATGTTGTCGGAAGAATCGTACAAGTTCTCTCCATTGAAAGAGGAACAAGGAATCTTAGGAACATCTGCTGGGTTGAATCCAGCCATCTTCAA
>DAQW01000039.1 GCA_002503045.1 Euryarchaeota archaeon UBA39
TCCGAAAACCAAATACCATTTTCTGTAATCGTTCTAATTCTTTCTACACTATTTTTTATCAGTTCAGTAATCTATTCAAGAAGGAGAAATGGGGATATGGAGATCCCGAAGTGGAACGAATAAATACCCGATAATCACCCCCACCCCTAAGTAGTTGTATGATAGGTGACAAACATGGCAGATACGGTGTTTGAACACAGTGAGTACCGAAGACGCCATGAAGAACTCATCCAGCAGCTTCCCCCAAATTCCCTAGTAATCATTCCAAATAATGTTCCAAAAACAAGATCTAATGATACTAAATATCCATTTAGGGCTAATTCATATCTTATGTATCTCTCTGGCTGGGAGGAGTCAAACTCCATACTGACAATAACAAAAATCTCCAATCAGGCCACTGTTACTCTATTCGTAAAGCCTAGAAATACTGAATCTGAGATATGGGAGGGCAGGATAGTAGGCATTGAAGGAGCAAAAAATGGTTGGCCAATAGATAAGGCAGTTCCAATTTCGGATTTCGAATCAGTCTTATCGGATTCTATTAAACAAATCTCTAATCTATTTCTGTTGAAGGACATAAATATGAATATTGACTCATTAGTCAGTGATCTTTGGGATGGTGATATTTCCGATCCATGTGTTTATCTGGATAAAATGAGGACAATCAAGTCTCCCGCTGAGATAGAACTCATGCAAATATCATCATCCATAGCCTGTGAAGCTCATATTTTAGCTATGTCAATATCCAAGCCAAGAATCGGAGAGTGGGAGATTCAAGCCTCTATGGAAAACCACTTCACACGAAACAGGTCGGTAAACAGTTACAATCCAATTGTAGGAGGGGGAGATAATGCAACTATTCTGCATTACAGCTCTAATTCGAATCATATCGAAGATAATGAATTAGTATTGGTTGATGCGGGCTGTGAAATTAGCGGCTATGCATCAGATATTACTAGGACGTGGCCAGTTAACGGGAAGTTCACAGAGCCGCAGAGAGAGATTTACGAATTAGTCTTAGAGGCACAGATTTCTGCCATTAAAGCCTGTCAACCAGGATCATCTTGGGAATCAATGCACAGAGCAGCATCTGAAGTGATTTCAAAGGGACTCATAAATTTAGGTGTTCTGAAATGCTCTCTCGATGAAGCCCTTGGGAAAAATCTAGATGGTGAATTCAGAAAATTCTTCATGCATGGCACGGGTCACATGTTGGGCCTAGATGTTCATGACGTGGGAGGCGGAAGGCAAGGTGGAAATCCGGGACCGACTCTTTCCCCTGGCATGATTGTCACAGTTGAGCCCGGGCTATACTTTGCATCTTGGAGGGAAGATATTGAAATTCCTGAGAAATATTCCGGAATCGGTGTAAGAATAGAAGACGATGTCCTGATCACTGAGAGCGGCCCACTAGTACTTACTGATGGATGCCCGAAGACAATCGATGAAATAGAATCAATTGTCGGGAGTGCATTGTAAATGAGCGCTGATGATATCCTACAAGCTCAACTGGAAGATAATCCTCCTAGGATATCTGTTGAAGAGGCAATTGTACTATACGAGAATGCAAACCTAAGTGATTTGATGCATGTCGCTTCTGTCAGAAGATCGATAATTGTCCCGGGAAATGAGGTAACTTACCTAGTTGATAGAAATATTAACTACACAAATGCATGTACAATAAATTGTCAGTTCTGTTCATTCTACAGGCCACCAGAACATCCTGAAGCATATACCCAGACATTCGATGAAATAAGCTCACGAGTTTCTGAGCTCGAGGAAATAGGGGGCTCGAGGATATTGATGCAAGGTGGTGTTAACCCCGACTTACAATTATCTTGGTACACGGATTTAATATCAAAACTATATCAAAAACATCCAAAGATTCACCTTGATTGCTTCTCTCCAATCGAAATTGAGGGAATAGCGGAAGTATGCGGAATATCAACTAGTCAGGTACTCAGGAAACTGAAAGATTCTGGTATGCACGGACTACCGGGTGGCGGTGCTGAGATGTTAGTTGATGATGTCAGACTAGACATATCGCCCAAGAAGGGTTCATCTGGAAATTGGATAAGGGTAATGCGTGAAGCTCAAGATCTCGATCTGATAACTTCCGCAACCAATGTAATCGGATTCGGTGAGACATACTCGGATAGAGTAATGCACATGAATCTGATTAGAAAGGCCCAAGACGAAGCTATCAATAGTGGAAATATGGGATTTACTTCCTTTATTTCATGGCCAGTACAGTTACAGAATAATGTATTCGGTGCACGAAACAAAGGCGCCAATAGAATCGAATTAGGAGCTTCATCTTCTGAATATCTAAGACATGTGGCCATCTCAAGGATTTTCTTCGACAATATTTCACACATTCAGGCTTCTTGGCCAACAATGGGGATGGAGGTTGCACAACTGGCTTTGTCCGCTGGCGCTGATGATGCCGGATCTACTATGATGGAGGAAAATGTTGTATCTGCATCTGGTACAAATAAGACAATGGCCACAGAGAAAGAACTTCAAAGAATAATA
>DAQW01000135.1:0-3735 GCA_002503045.1 Euryarchaeota archaeon UBA39
CATTCTATACTGCTAGGCACACTAATCTCTCCTTCAGTCATTGTGATAGGAACTATCGTCCGGTCAACTCTAACTGCCCACATTGCAGATATTTCCCCAGCATTTAGATTTCTACATTCTCTAGAAGTAGAATCTTCTATCCTTGTAATTCTATAGGTTTGTTCCTCGTGCTGGAAGTAATCATTTTTGTTTATTTTTTCATCTTCATCTGCTTCAATTAATGACAATTCACTATCCATTCTATCCGATAATGTCGTTTTAATTAACACTGATTTAGGAGGCCTTAACTGTAGGTTATGGACATTACTACAAACAACACATCTGATCAACAAATCTTCTCCATTCCCTCTTAAGTTTCTTTTAAGAATCTCATGTTCAGTCATTTTTGCACATTCAGGACATACTGCAGCATCAAATACTTCTTCATCGATGTCCGTATCTTCCATGTACCTTCGACAAGACTCCCTTTATTGAAGCCATCCTTACATGGGATGGTTGAAATTGAAGTTAATATAGCCATTGACATGAACGGCGGGGGCGGCATCGGATTACCTCAGATGTCTGAGCGGGAAATGTTTGAAAAATTACTGTCTCTAGAATCTGATTTTGGCAATCAAGAACCGGAAATAGCAGCTAATATCGGTCAACAAATGTTACATATGAATTTAATACCTCTATCGCGTGCTTTTAGAGTTAAAATTAGGGACATTGCTTCTAAAATACCTGCTAGGAATGCTGTGCTTGTAGGTGGAGGGATTGGTCACCTAACTGCTTGGTTACTTGACTTATGGACTGGCGACCCGGCAAATCCTCCTATTGAAACTAGGTCTCGACCTGATACATTTAGAATTATTGAACCTGCAGGTAAATTTGGAGTTATAATTGATCGTCTTATTCGCCGACATTCTTCTGAAAAATGGACACAGGTGTTGACAAGGTCGTGGCAAGAAATAACTGCTGAAACCTCATCTTGGTCAATTGCAGCAGCGGCATTGCCATCCAGTGCTCAACCCTCACCTCTTCCTCAACCAATAGATCTGATAATTATCGATTTACCCGAAAATCAGAGAGCATCAGCTACAAATGCAGCATTGGATGTGATTTCTAAAGGTGGTTTCATACTTGTTAAGGAGCCAGAAGTCCCTACAGGAGACGTTGGTGTACCTGAGGACGGACAAGAACCTAATGACGCTCAAAAGAAAGTAGAATCCTTTAATCAATGGATGAAATTAATACGAGAATGTAATGAGAATCATTCAATGGCATTCATAGAATTATCTGGTGGGACACTTGCAGTTATTCGTCGTTCAATTTGAAAAATATCGAATATATTTTTTTGAATAGGTATTTTTCTCATCTCAATTTTATTTTCTATATTAGATGAATTAGAATCCACAGCATCAATTAATGAATCAATTCTAAATATTCCATATCCAAAATGGTCATCGTGTTGACTTTGTCCATTTTTCATTTGGGAGTTCTCACTTAATAGAATTTTAACTTCTTCAATATTAGTTGAATCGCTATCCGTATTTCTTTGAAATTCAGGGTACTCTTGGAGGAATAATGCCAATCCTCCTGAGACCCATGCAGTTGAAGCAGAGGTGCCACTTGACCACCCCCACCAAGAGTCTGTCCCTGTCACCAATACAGGGACTTCAAGTCCTGGTGCGATTATTTCCGGCTTTTTGTCAGGATCATTCCTTGGTAAAATTGGATTAGGGAAGAATCTACCATTATTATCTCCTTCCGAACTTCCAGACCATAAGTTACCAAGTCTAGTTACCCCTCCAACACAAATAACATTCTCAACCGAACCGGGCGATGAAACATCTCCATCGTCATTTTCACCATCATTTCCTGCTGCTGCAACAACGTATACTCCCTGATCAATTGCATTTTCAACTGCAATTTCAAGTGAATCTGTTGTGAATAAGTCTCCACCAATCCCCTGTCCTCCGCCTAAGCTTAAAGAAATAATATCGCTCTCTTGTGAAACACACCAATCGACTGCTTCTGCAATCCCATCATCTGTTCCTGAACCGTCTGAATTAATTGCTTTTGCAACATATAAATTCACATTCTTTGCTATTCCATTTAATCCACCATCGGCAACAATTATCCCTGCCATAGCCGTTCCATGTCCGTCATCATCATATGGATCTGGACTAGAATTAATGACATCATTCCATCCCATCAGATTGATATTTTTCAAATCGGGGTGTGAAGTATCGATTCCTGAATCTACTATGCATAATGATATCCCTGTTCCATCTAATCCTTCTATTTCATTTATTCCAGTAATATCTCTATATTCGTCTTCCCAAGTGACTAATGACTGAGGTGGATTGAAACCAAATGCTTCTCCATTCATTGTAAGAAATAACCATAGAAGTATTACAGCTAAAATAAACCCCGATACTAAAGTAACCGAGAAACCAACAAGTAATCTGAATACATCTTTATCTCTTGTTTTTCTAGCATCAATGACATTTATTTCTTTTCCGTTAATACTAACTAATTCGCCATCTTTTACTTCTTTAGCATCTTCTAATAATAATGATTTTATCTTTTTATATAGGGTAAACTCCCAATTTAGTATATTGTCGTAGACCTTCTCTGCAAATTCATCTTCAGCGTCTTTTTCCTTTTGCAAATCATTCTGATTCTTATCGTTAGAACTCTTACCAGTCACTAAAGACACAGCAGCCTTGGAAAAATTAGCAAGCCACTGATATCCTATATAGAAAAGGGCAAAGATTAGTTCTGGTATTATGCAAAGCATGTAAAATGCAGCTTCAAGAACTAATCCCCAAATCATATTAAAAACCAACTATAAGATATTGAAAACTATTACCATGCATCTTGCCTACTAAAATGGCTAGAAATAGTAGTATTAGAATTACAGTTAGTGCAATTAATTCTTGTAGGCAATGTCATTTCACACTCTGCACATATTGAACCCGGCGCTCCAACTCCGCCACAGTTGTATTCACATGGTATAGTTATCTTCCCATTTGCTTTCTGAATAGCGGCTGTCTCTTCTTTACATATGGGGCAAATTCCTTGAATGTCCTTTGCTGATTTGTAATTGATTTCTCCAGAAACTTCCCTTGCTCTTACTGATTGAATCCTATCTTCTGCGGCACCTAGCATGAATTGTGGATACCAAATAATGTGTATTAGTAAGAAAATTGAAATTATACTGCAGATAAGATATAGCCAAGGATAATTAAAAACAGTTTCTTCAGCAGATGTTGGTCTTAATGCGACTGATTTTGACGAAGACCAAGAGAAAATATTTACCAATACCATCCATATACCCAATCCCAAACTCCATAATCTCAAACTATGATCTTTCCAAGCGGTTTCAACAACTCTAGGGTCGGGATGTGAATGTCTTTCAACTACATGTACATCTCTTGTTTCGACAACTGCCCTATGTACGACAAAAATTACAAGAAACGAAAAAATTAGATTTACAAGAATAATTGGTGCAAACATACCTATATTGAAATTTTCAGGAAAGTTTGGATAATTGGAATAGGTGATAATATATCCAATTTGTACTGCAATCATTCCTACCATCATCCAGACAAGATTTTCTCTCATTATGGGGAAACGAATAAACAATTGAATTACAAAAACTGCCCATGCAATCATAGATAGAAGCGATAACATTAGAGAGAGGTCTTTCAAAAATAACATTCCTTCGCTCCCAACTCTATTATAATC
>DAQW01000135.1:4124-6013 GCA_002503045.1 Euryarchaeota archaeon UBA39
CCTACGCCAAAAATTGAAAATTCGAATACACCCCAGCCCTTTAAAATCATTTTAAGGTGGAATTTAGATTCTTGCATAATTTTATCCAATATTTCTAACCTTTCATTATATTCGGAAAACTTGTAATTCAAGGTGATTTCACTAAGCCTAACCGCCTCTTGATTTTCAATTTCTATTCCATCAGTCATTGAACGGGACCCTCCTATGATGTTTGCGAAATGAAATACTGCATTAAGTAACTCCCTCAATTCGATTCAAAAAATCATAATCTGTATGGTTATTCTAAGAGTTAAAATAAACATTAAGCAGAACAAGTGGCGCCGAGAGGGAGATTTGAACTCCCGAGGGAAAATCCCACATGATTTCCAGTCATGCGCAATACCAGGCTATGCGACCTCGGCTTCATTGTCTCCGACACTTATTGACATTTTGAGTCTGTTGCTTTCTATGTGTGATTTTGAACCTCTCTCCGCAGTGATTAAATCGCGGTTGTTTTTGGATTAAACGCCGCCACTGTGGCTTAGGGGTATAGCATCCCATTGGTAATGGGAAGGTCGGGAGTTCAATTCTCCCCAGTGGCTCCATTTTTGGAATCGAAAATACTATTTTTTATCGCCTTCTACAATCTTACGGAAATAACTTCATAATATAACAAACAAACGAGACAGACATGTCTGACCGCCGTAGGACTGCACTTGCACTAGTGCTATTGATGATAATCGCCCCGCTAACATCCGCTGCTACAACTTCTTGGACTGGACCAAGCTCAGTAAATCCTCCAGACGAGGGCATTACTTTGACTGGTTTCCGAGTACCTGGTAATGCTACTGTTCAGGATGGCTGGCTTCATATAACTAATACTGAAATGGCGACATCTATGGAGCCAGGAATTGTATGGGAAGGTACAGATTTAGACAGTGGGAGATTTTTCAACACTAATTTCATTGAAGACATAGAACAAATCACTTTGCTCGACGACGGCACTCGATCAAACATTAGTACATTCGATGTAGGCGATATCGATGTATCAATGAATGATGTCTACACATATTCTCCTGGCTGGGAACATGTTTACTCATTAGATTCTTCAACATCTGTGACAGAATGCAACAATCTTACAGGATCCTGGGTAGACCATGGATATGACAATAATTTTGATGGGTCTTTGTCTACTGATGAAATAACTGGGACATTGATGTACTGCAGTGGCAATGCACTAGAAGACAGTGTTACAACTCTGAGCATTACCAATGGAGGCAGTGGATATACTGCAGGAACACTATCTGCAACAGGTGGTGCAGGCAGTGGATTCTCCGGAACTTATACGATTAGTAGCGCAGTCAGTAGTATCTCAATTTCTAATGGAGGTACTGGATATGAAGTTGGAGATGCTCTATCTTTCGTTTGTCCTGGTGGATGTACGGGAACAGGTGCATCTGCATCAGTGGCTAGTGTAGCCAGTAACGGATCAATTACGACGATTACAGTAAGTAATGGCGGCTCTGGTTATACTTCCCAACAAACAATATACGTTTTGGTTTCAAGTACTAATGGTAGTGGTGCTCAATTATCTGCTGTTCTTGAATCCTCTGGGGCAATTTACGAGGCATTTGTCACCAGTGGAGGTAGCGGATATACTAGTTCGCCTACAATTGTACCTAGCTCAAGTGGGACTTCTGCAGTAATCAGTGCAGGATTAGGAGGATTTTTCGATTACGAGATAACTGTGACTTCACTTGGCGTAGGATCAACTTCTCAATGTATGTTGGGCGGCTTTGTAGTTAATGCAGGAATGGATACCGATGAAGACTCTAATTTAGATGCCTCAGAAATTTCTGATACTAATTATCTTTGTAATATTCAAGAATTGTGGGGTGCAACAACATTCA
>DAQW01000135.1:6394-7116 GCA_002503045.1 Euryarchaeota archaeon UBA39
TCTGCAACTGAAGGTATTGTTGCTGTAGGGACAATGCCTGGTGCAGCAGTCCCTCGAGGTACAAGCAGTTCTTTCTTATTACCTCAAGTCAATTTGCCTGATTCAGATACTTACAATGGTCTTTACATGACTTTTGACCATTGGTATCATTTGGATAGTACAGCATCTGGTGGCGGAGATGGGACATGGATTGAATATAGGATAAATACTGGAAGCTGGAATGACTGGACCTATATTGCTCCAGATGGAGGATACCCTAGCACTATGTCAACTGAAGCTCCTTCGCCAAATGGTGCTCCTAGTGGTGCAGTTCCTGTTTTCGCATCCCCTACTCATAGTGGATGGCTTAGTGAAAACATAAGCATATCATCGATTTCAGATATCGATAATGCTTCGAAAATCCAATTTAGATTCCATATTTGGACTTCTCCTAACGCTTCTTATGAGAGGCCAGGATGGTTCTTGGATAACATTGATTTCAATAATGATGGAGTTGATTTTGGAGTTTGGCACCATGGTTGTATTTCTACAACTGGTACGTATTGCAACTATGTGGCGCATTCAGCGGGGGCGCTCCAAAGAACAATTGATTTAACCGGTACTAATTCAACTTCATCAATTGAAATAGACATGGAATGGGACTTAGAGGGCAGTGCTGATGATAATGCTTGTATTGAGCTTTCATTGAACAATGTAACTTGGTATGATCTTTCTTCAACAGG
>DAQW01000135.1:7509-8487 GCA_002503045.1 Euryarchaeota archaeon UBA39
GTATATGGTGATCAAAGTAACGGAATCAGGACTGTCGAATATAGCATTCCTTCTGCTTATCAAAATCAGGCTAATGTGTACATTCGATTTGTGGTCGATACAGATTATTACCAAAATTATGGAGGCAATTATCCTGGTGATACACAAGAAGGATTTACACTTGAAGATATTCGCGTTGTTGATGATACAGGCACTGTATTATTCAGAGACGATTTAGATAATCCAACCACAATGACTCATTATCAAGAGTACTATACTTATGGTGGCGTCACACAACTGGGGTATGATGATTGGGGTTACTATACTCTAACTGGAGGTGTGTTAGAAGAAATATTTGGTTTTGAAGACTCTACAGCATCTAATCCTTCTACAAGCAATGCTCCGGGGTGGTCTAAACAGTCTGCATGGAACTATGGTCAATTGGGAACCAGTGCAGGCCCTGATGATGAACCTTCATTCCCTTATGTTTACGGCACAAACCTAAATGGGAATTATGGTAATAATCAGAACTCATTGTTGACATCACCGACTTATGAGATTCCTAATGATGGTTTAGCATATGTTACATTCGACAAATGGATTTGTACGGAAAATAGTTGGGACGCTGTAGGTCTTCAGATTAAAGTAAATGGAGGCGCATGGAATTACTTCGACCCTCAGATACCAGGATGGTATGATGGATCACCCGGATATACTGGGAACGCAATGCATGGTCATGATGCTTGGATGGGCGGCGATTGTAACCAAGATGAATTTGAAAATCGACAAGCCCCACTTTCCAATTATGCAGGTGACGAGTTAAGGTTCCGTTTCCGTTTATCAACTGATAGTTCTGTAACATATCAAGGCGCTTATATCGATAATTTTGGTATTCTAACTGCGAATTATGGTTCTGGCGGATACTGGTTAAGTAATGCGATAGACATGAGTAGTATCGATATTTTCAACTATGGTTGGGTCGATATTGAGGCAACAGTT
>DAQW01000135.1:8814-11203 GCA_002503045.1 Euryarchaeota archaeon UBA39
TGAGGCAACAGTTCCAGAGAATACCTCAATTAGAGGAAGTTTGATTGATATGGATGAAAATGTCATACCTGGATACAACAATGTTAGTTTCCCATTCTCACTAGCAGGTGTTGATTCCGAAGAATATGATTATGTCAGAATTAAAGTATTAATGGATACTAGTGATGAAGAAGTTTCACCCAAATTAACTAAGATAAGTATTGGCGGAAAGAGATATCTTGCTGCTTCTAGTGCTGATTACAATGGATGGTCTTTTAGTCCGAGTGTTGAGGTGGTTGATGAGTTACTAAATGCTACAAGTATTGCAGGAACAATTACTTCAGATTATATTCATTCATCAAGGCCGATAAAGAGTGTAACACTTTCAGGAAATTTCTCTAGCGGTTTAATGGTTACTGCATATTCTTTCACTGGTGCGACATTGGGTCAAACATCTCAAGGTTCGATTCCTTTCGCAACCCCTCAAACCGGTTTCTCCCTTTCTATATCCTTACCTACTAACGGCTGGATTGACAGAATGGTTGTCTCATCTAATTTCGCTGAGCCAGCAGAAAACCCCGCCGTTGATGTGCTTAATGATGGTTCAACTGATTGGTCATTCCCAATTGGTACAGATTATGGGCATTATGGTTGGCAATCACTTGTTTCAGATGGAATTGAATCATTTACGACTAGTTCAACAATTAGCTTGGAATCCGGAACGCCATCTTCGATAATGGTAAGATTGCCTTCTTTGGCAGCAGTTAACAATGGAATTATTTCTGTTTCTCCTGATTCCGATGAAGTATTCGAATCTCCGATCAGTTTAACAGTTGGCTCATCAAGTCAAACTAGTTCTTCTTTGTCTGAGATATTCTATTGTGTGTTAGACTATAGCCAAATTGCTGGCATTAATTCGTTGCCCACATCCTATACAGACACAGATACAGGTAGACAATGGCGAGATGTTTCAATTACTCTCGAATCAAATTATGCACAAACCGTTTCGATTTCTACTATTGGAATTGGATACTTAATTTTTGAAAATGTTTCAGGTTTAGGTCCTTCGATATCTGCTTATCACAATTCAATGACTCAGGATGACCCTCCACCGACTCAAGTATCAATACCAGTTAATATTACTGCTGACAAAGGTTCAGTTGCTATTGACGGCGATTTAAAGTTTGATTATATTGTGACAAATAGAGACTTCGTTGTACCTAATACTCTCTATCCAAATGGAGAGACAGTAGAGATAATTACTAAACATCATCACCTGAATGATAATTCTAACTTGGACAAGATTTCTCTGAGAGGTATTGCATCTGATGGTGAGATTCTGATGTTCGAGGTTACAAACAGTGCTGATGGTTTGTGGGGGCAAGGATCTGATGCAGTATCATTTACTCAAGTCTCAGGTTCATCGGTTGCCCCAATGAATCCTTCAACATTCATTGATATAACAACTCATAACGACGGATATGATGATGTCACTGTACACTGGATGTTTGATGTCAGTTGGATGTGGGATGATGTTAATTCTATACGTTGGATATCTCAAGCATTTGATGAATCGGGTGAAACTGTATGGCCATCTGTTTCTCATAGTGGAGAATCTGGAAAGAATGCGGTAGAAAATGATTTGATGATTGATTCCTTTGAAGTTAGAGACCAATTTGGTAGGCTTTTATCCAATCAATATTCAACCTTCTATCCTTTCACAATGATTGATGGTGGCGAATTAAATATCACTGGAACAGTAAAGTTCCAAGACTCTACTGCAGTTAGACCACAGGCAGTTGATTATACTGTAGGGTTGAATATATCTGGCTTAAGTTATCTACTAACCTCTGAAGAAGGAGGCAAGTATACCGGGTTAATTTCATCCCCAACAGGTCTTTCTAATGTCGATCTATCTCCTATGATGAACACCGTCGGGCCTACTGGTTATTCACTGGGTGCAGAGGATGTAACTGGCACCCCTCCTTCGGTCAATATTCGTGTAGATCATGAACCTCCTGTAGCAGGTCCACTTGAAGTTAACACTCCTTCTGGCTTGAAAGCAGCTCATGGTAAAGTTTGGGATCCTTCTACGCCACTATCTCTTTTCGTAACAGTTGAAGAATCTGAGGCAAGAGGAGAAATTCTAACTCTTAATTATTGGCGTGGTTCAGTAGACGATGTAAACGGCGATGGAATCGCAGACGAAGAAGAGTATTTGTCAATGGTACAGCCCTTAACCCCCGGAATGACAGGTCAGCAACAAGTTAATTTCGTAGGAATTGATGTATCTCAAGAAACCTTTAATTCCCCAGTTCATATGTATCTTGAAGGAACTGATTGGGCAGGTATAAGTTACCAAGAGGGAGGTACTGGAGGTGGCCCAGGAGCATCTAATTCATGGGCAACA
>DAQW01000135.1:11480-15192 GCA_002503045.1 Euryarchaeota archaeon UBA39
CAAGAGGGAGGCACTGGAGGCAGCCCTGGAGCATCTAATTCATGGGCAACAGTTGTCGTAGCAACTGATGAACCAACTAGTATCAAGTCTGCTGGTTACTCTTTGGACCGTGAATTAGGTTACTTATTGCCTGGTAATCAACATACATTTACTATGCAAATTGAAGAAGCCAATGGATTGAATACATTAGATAATGTCTCAATAATGCTTTGTGGTGATGGTTTAAGCGAACTAGGTAAGATGAGTTATGATCCATCAAGAGGAACTATTTGGTCAGGAGATGGTAGCTTTGTAACCCCACTTTCGGTTCAGACAATGCAAGTGTCTTCTGATATCATCCAACTTTCAATGATGTTCGAAGTTTCTTGGGATTTCCCATGGGAAGATAATCAGAACTCATGTAAACCTAGTGTTTCAATAGTCGACGATTTTACTACAGTCGCATATCAGAATAACATTGGAGAGTTGTCCTGGTATCTTGACAATAAGTATGTAGCAATTCCAGATAGTATTGAAGATCTCACGCCTCCACAGGCAGAATCTCAAGGGGTTTCAGTTTACTTGGGGCAGGGAGATGAATTCAGGATGAGTGGATTTGTTTACCATTCTGGTTCAGGTGCCTTAGCGGCAGACATACCAGATGATCTTGAAGTTGAGTTCACAGTAATTTATGGTACTCAGGAAATTTCTATTGTCACTTCTGTTAATGAAGATGCTAGTTTTGACAGTTCAATGATTCTACCTTCAAGAGTCCCTCTAAATCCAACTATGCCAGTTTCAACTGAAGTTCTTAATGTGCCTGGGGCAGGTTCTTCTGATGTTAATTCGGATGCATCTGTAACTGTTGATAGTAAAGCTCCAACTGTATTGTTCGATCAATCATCATATCCAGATTCTTCATTAGTTCTTCTAGAATCTGATTTAATTAATGATGTATTCGTAACTGTGACAATGGTTGATGAGATTGGTATGATTGAAGGTCCGTTAGATGTTGCTTGGGTCATCCTTAGGTCTGGAACTGCGGTAGCTGGTTCTGAGAATACGGGTCAACTAACAATGATTGATGATGGAGAAACTAAGGATGTTTATCAAGGCTATATTGATTTCACACCTCTTAATGGAATGTCTATCGAACAAGGTGACCAGATTGCTTTCTGGGTCACCTCGACAGATAGAGCTGGTAATGCAGTTACAGGTCTTGGTAGCGAATCAGCACCAAGAATGCCCACGCTCAGAATAATGAAGTTTAATCCTGAATATACTAGAGTGGTGATTAATCCTACCTCTACTCCTGTTCTTGGAGAGATGTTAACTATGCAGACATTTTGGGGGAATGATGGTAAGAGAGAAGGAACTATCACTGTCGGACTGTATGAATTAAATCCAGAGACAGGGCAATGGTCACCTGCCTTGACAACTTTATCGGAAGGGAATACTGAAATTAATTTAGGTGCCCAATCCTCTAGTGTCATTGCAACATTCCAATGGGAATCTTGGAAAGAAGGTCAACCGTTATTGGTTTTGATCGTGGAAGATCCAGAGTCTGGAGAAATGGATTGGGATAATGCGAATGGCAATAATATCGACTTATCTGGCATCAATGTCCAACCATTGCCTGTAGAAGCAGAATCTAATAACGGCCTCTATATGGTGATCGGTGTTGCTGTAATTGCAGTAGCAGTTGTTGCAATATTGGTAATGCGTAATCGTGGTGATGATGATTATTATTATGACGACGATGAAGAAGAATACGAAGAAGGCGATTGGGAATATGAAGAAGAAGATGAGGATTAGGGATTCATAGTTGGGATAAATTCAAACCCCAACTAATCCTTATCTTCATATGATTTCTTACTGTTGTCTTTATAGGCTATTTACTAACCTAATAACTTCTGAGGAAGAAATTCCTTGGATGGGATTGGGATGAATGAAACTAGCGATGCTATAACCGTAGAGGAACTAAAAAACGAAGTTGAAGACCTGAAAGTATTGGTCAATACTCTTCTGACAGTTATAATGGAAGAAGCAGATGGGGTCCAATCTGGGGCAGCTCCAACAATTCCAAATCAACCAAGACGCGGATATTGTATGTGATCAATATTCTACTGTCTCAGGATCTACAGTTCTCCACATGTAACAACAAGCTACTGTCCTCCATGGAATCCATTTTTTCGAAATTTCATCCAACTCTTCTTTAGAGATTTTTTCGCCGGATTTATATGTTTTTTCAATTCCTCTAATCATCCCTATATCTCCTATTGGAAAAACATCGGGTCGAAGAAGTGTAAATATCAGAATCATCTCTGCAGTCCATTTCCCTACACCCCTTAATTCTACTAATTTTTCAATAATTTCTTCATCATTCATTTTATCCCAATCAAACTCACTATATTCATGCCAAGATTCCGAGATTCCAATCACATACTCTGTTTTTCTTTGAGATAATCCGCATTTTCTTAAATCTTCAAAGTCAGTAGATAGAATGTTTTCAGGGGTAATCTCTCCAACTTTTTCAGTCAATCTTAACCACACAGTAGAAGCGGCTTTAACGGAGATTTGTTGACCTATTATTGATCTAATTAGTGTAAAGAACATATCTCCTCTTGAAATCAACTCCAAATCCTCAAATTTTCCAATTATTTTTGAAAGTATTTTGTCATTATTCGATAGATCCTTTTTCGCTACTTCCCAGTAGTTAGGTCTATCTCCCAATACTGTCATTGATATCCGTATGACCTCATAGTTCAAGAGAACTACCGTACTCGCATTGTCATGGATTTAGAAAAAATATTGTTTGGTGGAGCAATTGCTGCAACAGTAGTTTTCGTAATTTTGAGTACGACAGGCAATACTGATTTGATTGAAAATGATTCTTGGCCGATTGAAGAAACTTGCCTTGGTAGCCATTCTAGCGACATTAGCCATACACATAGTAGCTTATCGATAATAATTAATGGAAATGAGCAGTATATTCCTCAGAATATAGGGATACAGGATTCAAAATGCCCCAATGGTATGAGGGGAATCCATACTCATGATGATTCAGGCAGGCTTCATATTGAAACCCCGAGCCAGATTTCGGCCCCTATTGGAGCATTTTTCAATATATGGGGAGAGGTGTTTAATTCTAATCAGATTCTTGATAATAAGGTAGATTCAGAGCATGAAGTTGTGATGTTTGTGAATGGAGAAATTAATCAAGATTTTGAAAATTATTTGATGTTAGATGATGATATCATTGAGATTCATTATCAGAAAAAATAGTTATCCTTTAATTACAGCAAATGGTTTCATTCTAGCCACCGGTCTGGCTAGGCCTGCCTCACACGTCAGTCTTATTACTTCATCAACATCTTTGTAAGCATCTGGAGCTTCTTCTGAAAGAACGTTAGGTGTTTTTGTGTGAACATTAATTCCATTATTTTCAAGTTGTTTCCTTAACTCTGACGAATTTATTTGGTTTCTTGCCGCAGTTCTAGAAAGTTTCCTTCCAGCGCCATGACATGATGATGAAAAGGCATCATTCCCCCCACTCTCAGGTCCGGATAAAACCCATGAAGCAGTGCCCATGTCTCCTGGAACAAGAACCGGCTGCCCAATTCCTGAGAACTTGCTTGCCAGTTCAGAGTGATCGCCTCCAAGTGATCTCGTAGCGCCTTTTCTATGAACACAGCATTCGCAAGAGACACCATGGACTTTGTGATTTTCTATT
>DAQW01000051.1:0-2307 GCA_002503045.1 Euryarchaeota archaeon UBA39
GATGAGAGCGAGTAATTACTCGTCTTCTTCACGAATTCCGCGCATCCAAGCTGCTGCTGCTAATCCACCAAGACCAACAATTGCTCCGAATCCAGGAGTTTCTTCCATATCGTCGTCGCCACCAGTAATGGCTTCGGCTTCAGTTTGGTTTAGAATTGGGAACAATACACTGCTGTTGTAGTTTGAAGGCTTCTCAGTATCAGAGTTACAGTTTGCCTCTTGAGGGGGAGTTGTATCACTGTGGCATGGATGTGTGTAATACATTCTGAATTCAGCAGGTTGACTAGAAAATGGCCATTGCCCTCCTTGTCCTTGTCCTGCCCAAGTTACTTTGATTCCAGGGTTATCATCAGTACGGTTCCACGGAACTAAATCAGGAGTAACAGGGATATCCCAATCAATCATGATTCCATCACCTTCACCTGCATTGAATTCTTGTGTAATTGCTGCGACAGAACCTCGCATGAGACTGACATTGAGATTTTCGCATTGTCCTTGGCAATTCGCATCTCCAGTGATATCAAAGACAAGATGAACACGGATAACTTCCCCTTCTTTCAGAAGTATATTCTCATTTAGGATTGGATCCATTCTACAATGCCAGTCAATCTGAACAACGCTACTTCCTGAACCAGTCTTTTCACCATAGCCATTATTGGAATTATCAGCATCAGTGTTGTTGAAATGTCCCCAGCATGGTTCTGCATTTGGCCTTCCAAAAACATGGAATGTATTGTTTTCAGCAGTAGGCTGTTCGGCATTCGGGGCAGCCTGCATCATTGTCACATCGCCACCAGCAGTAACTGTGGATGATGTAACCATAAGCAAGGCTAGGCAAAGCGCAAGTGGAACGAGAGTCGTTCGACGCATGGTATTACGTAAACCCCGTTTGGTTTGAGACTTTCTTTTATTTGTTAGTCAAACCGTTGAAATCCAAATCGACTTCCGCTTTCTCCACGTCTAGCGATATTAAGTGCTTCACCCAACATATCTGCTGAAACATTCGCTTGTTTCAGATGTTCTGAACCAACTCCAGTAATGATTGCCATAATCTTGATTGTGTCACCGAAGGCAGGATCTTGCCTTGCTCCAAAGATGACATGTGCATCGCCTGAAAGCCGACTTGTCATGAGATCACAGACTTGATTTGCTTGTTCTAGTGTCATGTATGGTCCACCAGTAACATGAATTAGAGCTCCTGTTGCACCTTCAATATCAATATCCAATAATGGATGGTTGAGTGATTCATGGACTACTTCTTCCGGTCCACGATCGCTTTCTCCATAGAGCATCATTGTGACTCCACCATTCTTCATTATGGTCCGAACATCAGCAAAGTCAAGATTGATTAGACTTGGAAGTGTTATGGTTTCGACAATACCTTTCACAATCTCTGCAATCAATTGGTCCATGATACTGAATGCTTCATCTAGAGGTAGATTTGGAACATAATGCAGAAGTCTGTTGTTATCCAAGACAAGAACAGCATCAGCTTCATTTCGTAGATTTGCTAGTCCCTCGAGAGCCCTTTGCATCCTTTGTCTTCGTTCTACAGCAAATGGAGTGGTAACGATTGCAACGACTAATGCTCCCGCTCTTTTTGCTTCCTCAGCGACTACAGGAGCAATTCCCGTTCCAGTACCTCCACCCAGTCCAGCGGTGATGAACACAAGATCGGCTCCTTGAACGATTTTGCTGATTACATCCCTACCTGCTTCTGCACATCTTCGCCCAGTTTCTGGCATTCCACCAGCTCCAAGTCCTCTAGTGATATGACGTCCAACAAGTAATTTTTGCATTGCACGAGTATGATCAAGATGTTGCTTGTCAGTATTGATTGCAATTGTTACTGCACCTTCAACACCAAGATGAACAATACGATTCATTGTATTGTTACCTGAACCTCCACACCCACAAATCAAAATCCGAGGATTTGGAACACCAAAACCTGCTAATTCTTCATCAATAAGTGCAGTAGGAAGGGGGGAACCGACACCAATTCCCATATCTTCTTTGATAGCATCGATGACATCACCAAAAGGTGCATTAGCAGTAGTATCCATGTTCGATTCCCATCCGGAGAACCCAGTCTCCGGAATGAGTTACGACTTGGAACCCTACTTGAAGGTGGGGGGTTCAAACCAAGCAAAAAGTTAGTTTTTCAAGCAGTTTAATTTCATCCATTTTGTCGGAAACGGATATGAAGGCGGGCCGACTCGCATCGACTACCGCGCTTAGCTCAGTTGGCTAGAGCACCTGACTGTAGACGAACACCACGGCAACAGGCAGCCATCAGGGGGTCCCCGG
>DAQW01000051.1:2670-6797 GCA_002503045.1 Euryarchaeota archaeon UBA39
ATATACGGCCGAGTTCAAGTGTAAGTTGCATGATGGTTTAACCCTAGATTTTCGATGTTGCTGAACCTTCACGGTGCGCAGCATCGTGTCGTAAAATCTAGGTGAAAATATGCGAAGAAATGAGTATACCGTGATCTACCGTTGTCAGGCAGAGATTGGTCGAAATAGAACGAAATGCGACAGAATTTGGGTAATCTACCCAGGGTACCTGAATAGGAACCCTGTGGGAAGAAGACCCGGGCATTGTCTTTGTGGGAGTCGTTTTCCAAACCATCTCCACTGATTAAGTAGGTCATCTTGATTATATCCTCGGGTGAGGATTTTCCGAGTGTTCAGCCGTCAGGCAATCGACCAATTGATTGACCTCTTCTTCTATCGAACAACATGAATGAGTCCGTGAATGTCCTAGGGGGTCCCCTCGCCACTTGTAGTACTGAACCAATGACTGGCTGGTTCCGTGATGGATGTTGTAATACAGATGACTCTGATAGAGGGTCTCACACGATATGTGTCACAGTAGATGAGGCCTTCTTGACATTTAGTGCGAATGCTGGAAATGATCTTTCAACACCAAGGCCCGAGTTTCGTTTCCTAGGGTTGAGCCCAGGTGATCGTTGGTGCCTATGTGCTGCACGATGGAAACAAGCTTGGGAGGAAGGCTGTGCACCACCCGTAGACCTTGAAGCGACACATATTCGAGCGTTGGAGATAGTTGACCTCGAGATTCTGGAACTACATTCCCAATGATGTGATATTCTTGATGCCCACTGAAGAATGGACATTTTCTCGTAATGGACACTCAATTCGAAATCGTACAGTTCTTGCAGCATTGACAAATAAGCAATCTAACGAGGATGGAACATTATCTGATGAGGAAATTACCTTTCTTCTTCGAAGAGCTGAAGGTGGTTTTGGAATTGTTACAACTGCAGCATCCCATGTCATGGAAAATGGACAGGGTTGGACTGGAGAGATGGGAGTTTGGGGTGACCACCAAATTCCTGGTTTGACTAGATTAGCAGATGGACTTAGAGATTATGGGGCCTTGAGTCTTGTTCAGATTTTTCATGGAGGAATGAGAGCTCCTGCTGAAATCATTGGTACAACTCCAATTTCTGCAAGCATCAACGATGAGATGAGTGGAAATGAACCAGCACGCGAAATGACTGCAGAAGAGGTTGAAGATGCCATTGGGGCATTTGCTGCTGCTGCTGAGAGATGTGAAAGAGCAGGGATCGATGGTGTTGAGATTCATGGTGCCCACGGCTATCTCATTGCACAGTTCCTTGGAACAATTACCAATCGTAGAGAAGATAAATGGGGTGGCGATTTAACAGGAAGATTCCGATTCTTAATGAGAATAATTGATGCTATCCGTGAACGTACTAGTCCTTCATTTGTTGTGGTTGTTAGAATATCTCCAGAGATTGAAACACTTGGAATTAAGATAGATGATAGTCTTGAATTGGCTAAACGTTTGTCGAAGAAAGATATCGATGCTTTACATATTTCGTGTTGGGATGTTTTCAAAGGATCAGAAGGAGAACCTAATGATTCAAGGACCCTTACTCGTCGATTTAGAGAAGCAATCCCGGATGATTTTCCATTAATTTCGACAGGAAGTATTTGGACGGCAGAGGACGCCAGATTCGTGATGGAAGAAGGTGCTGATTTGGTAGGAGTTGGTCGTGTTGGAATTGCCCATCCAGATTGGCCTTTCGGCCTCAAAGATTCGGAATATTCTCCAGCACCTCCTCCTTTCACAACTCAACATCTTGATTCTGTTTCTTTGAGTCCAATCTTTGTTGAATATATGCATCGTTACCGAGGATTTGTTGTTGGGGGACGCCCTCTCGATGGTTAATTCAGGGACTAACTAGCCATTTTGCTAACTGTCTATAATCCAATTCAGCATCCATTTCAATTTCTAAGTCATTGAATAATTCAAAGACTTCGGATTGATCGATAGGTTGATCCCCCATTTCAGTAAGTATTCGAAACAGCTCAGTTGCTGAAATAGTTCCAGTTTCTTGAGTATCGAATACGCGGAATGCCTGAAGTAATTCTTCTTCAGATTCCGTAATTGCATCTGCAAATTCCATTACTTCCTTATTTTCCTCGGTAATCACTCTAACTCGAGAAAGTGGAACATTATCTTCTGTATCACCGTCATCATAGTCTACTCGAATAGTATGGTCCGGATGAATTGATGCAACGTGTGCAGGGAAATAGTATCCATGAGCTTTCCAATTGACGAAAACACGATCACCAACACTGAGATTTGGTGCAAGATAAATTCTAGATTGTTCTACTCTTAATTCAGCATCTCCATCATCATATTGGATATCATATGTTCCATTTGGATTTACATCTGCAATAGTGCCAAAGTATAGTGGACCAGCATTTTTCCAATTCGCGAGAACTCTATTTCCAATTGTGAATAGAGGTTGAGAAGGTCTGATGCATCCAGGAGCGTCTCCAATTGTTACTGCATATTTTGTTTCTGTCCTGCTACTTTTTGGGACTGAAACTACATATGTTCCATTTCCGTTTACTTCCATAACAGTACAATTATCCAACCATCGTTCGTTTGTTGGACTGTAATAGTCAACAGAATCCCCAACACTTAGGCGTTGAATCTCTGGGGAGACAAGTTCTACTGGAATTTGCTGAGTAGGCTCATTTGATACTACTCCAAGCTTGTCTAAAGCCATGATTACTGCATTGGTAACTGCCTCTACATCGTTATTGATTACAGTATGATGTATATCTCCCGACATTGCAGAGTCTTGGAATTGGAGAGGTCCAGAAGAGTCAGATTCTCCTCCTCCAATTTCTTGAGATTCACCACAAAATGGACATAATTTCCATTCACGTTGAACTTCCTTCCCACACTCTCTACAGAATGGCATGATGTGTCGTAATTGTCTTTCATAATTAGTCTAATGTATTGTGTATTGAATTGTTGGGGCCCCCATCAAAGGTTTCATACCCTTCCATGTAAGTAGTTAATTCATGGAGCCGACAACCCTCGCTCTCCCTGTTCTAATTAATGGCGTACGTGCATTAGCCACCGCATATGATGGATATGAAAAGGGTAAATTTCTGAAATCAGATAAAGCGGTTCGGCAAGAAATTCGTAGAAGAACAGATATGATGCGCGGTCATTTAGAAAGGATACAATCTCGAGCGCATCAAGATGGAGATCGCACTCTAAGAAATGAATGCGAAGAGGTATTAGTTACATTACAGGGCATATCTGATGATGCGCAAATGGCAGTCACTGGTTCCCCTACTTCTATCCATGATGGAGCAGGAAAACTTAGTAGAAAGGGCCAGAAAAAAATCGTAGAGCATGATTTGAAAACTCTCAACATGATGGTGGATTGTACTCGATTGATTAATGCAATATTATCTCCTGGTGAAGTTGATATCGAAGGTGATATTTCGATAAATATGATTCATGATAAACTTGCGCGAGCAAGAAATCATTTTCTTGAAAGAAACATGTATATTGATGGATTAGTGAAGAGGTGAAAGAATGAGTGAAAAAAGCTACAAATGGAGAAATAACCCTGCGGTGATTGCCAAATATGTTCATGATCGAGATGTTCCAAAGGGTGCTGAAGTTACGCTAAAGCCCAATGAAGCATGTGTAGTGGTTGAGGATGGGAGAATTTCTGGAATTGCAACTCAGAAACATATGGAGGTTAATCCAGAAGCAGGCCTTCTTTCGAAGATGTTCGGTCGAGGCAATCCAAAACGAACATTTCTTTTCGTCTTCCTTGGTCCACATGAGTTGATTTTACGTTTAGATGGAATGACCTCGGATGGCCGTTCTGCTTCCGGATTCATGGTTATGAGGGTAATTTTTTCTAGAGAATCTGCTTCAAGATTACTTCAACTCCCAGCAAAAGGAAACATGGAAATTACTGCTGCAACATTGGTTGAAATTCTAGAGCCTGAAGTTAATGCCCGATTAAAACCGGTAATTCATCAACTAACTGAAGATCAATTGAGAAATGTAGATGCAACATCTGATTTGATGATGGAAGTTCGTACAGGAATGCGTTCAACATTTGAGTCATTAGGTGTTCAACTTCAAATCTCATTTGTTAATTGGAATA
>DAQW01000051.1:7179-8421 GCA_002503045.1 Euryarchaeota archaeon UBA39
GTAATGCGATTATGGAAGAACAACAGATAATGGAGATGGAGAAAATCTTGGCTGCAAATCTCCGTGCAGCAGAATTAGAAGCAAGGTCCAGAATGTCCTCTCTGGCGGCCGAAGAGCGTGCTAAATCAGAAGTCGATCTTGCCGCTCTAAGGGCAGAAGGAGATTTAGATTTAGAACGTTGGAATCAGTCTGCAAAACTATATTCTGAAAGAGAAGAACTTCGAAGAGACCAAGAAATGGCTGACGCCAATCATCAAGTCAATCTTGCAGAACGTGAAGCTGAAAGACAACGTATTCTTCAAGAAAATGAACTTCAAACTGAAGAAAGAAAGCAAAAAAGTGCTATGGAAATGTTTGACCAGGTTCAAGCAAGGAAGAAAGAACGAATGGCTATGGAAGCAGATAGAGAACAAAATCGAATCGATGCAGCATCGAAAGGGTCCGAATCAATTATTGCTACCTTGACAGAGATTGCTCAATCCTCCAAGGATCCTCAAGTAGCTATGGAAGCATTAAGGCAATTATCTGAGATTCGTAAAGCCGATGTAGATGCTGCCAAAGATGCGTATATTGAAGATTAAATTCTTTCTAAATCTTGCAAAAACCTATCTATTCTATCTTGCGATCTTTGTGAGAGCCCTTGTACAATTGTTTCATCGGCTAATGAATCATTCTCGTCCTCATCTTCATCTATAAAATTACAAAAATCAGCAGGAAAATCAAAATCTTCTTCTAACCAAATTTCATCTTCTTCATCAACAACCGGAAAAGGGCCTCCGAATCTAATTTTATTTCTTCTTTCTTCTATGGCGTCCCACCATTCTTTCTGAGTTGGAGAAAATGAAATAGAGTCTCTTAGTGAAATACAATCTTCAAGAGTTTCAATTTCTTCAGCAGCATTAACATCGTTTGTTAGAGTCATAGCATATGTGAATACCAAATCTCCAATAGGAATTTCCACAGATTCATCTGCTAAATCGATACACGGAGTCAAAAAAGCCTCATCTTTCCAATTCAATGCTGCATCTTTTGATCTATAACATTCTACACCCATTTTGAACGGGTTTTCATAAGTAAATCGATAACCTAATCCTGATACTCCTTCCACAATAAATTCATTTTTATCAATTTCAACAAATCCTAGACCTTCTGTAGTAATTGTTCTTAACAATTCTAATGATTTTTTAATGGCAGGATTCATGTTTATTTGGAACACTGCTCTACATGTTTGACAAATTTGGT
>DAQW01000044.1 GCA_002503045.1 Euryarchaeota archaeon UBA39
AAACACCATTTTGTATTGTTAGCAGATTGTTTCCAAGTCGCTCCATCGCCCCAATTGAAATCATCTTCTTGATTAATCGTGGTAGGAATCCCAATACTGTAACCTAGAGAAATTATTGTCTGTTCTGTTTCTTCAATCGAAACTCCTTGTAATGTAACAAGTCCTGTATCTAATTTTACATCAATATTGTAAGAACCATTTAGAGATTTTAGCGCATCTTCTACCCGCCCCACACATGACATACAGGTCATCCCAGAGACTGAGGTTGAGATGACATCGTCCATGTTTTAGACATTAAGGGGGGGTATTTCAAACCCAGTAGAGTTTTGTTTCAATTCTCCCATCAGTTTGAAGACATCTTCTAAAGTCCGTAGGTTCATGCCTGCGCCTGAACCTGTTGGGGATCTGAATCCTGTATCCCTAGAAGAGGGTGTCATGCGTTTGTGGTCAGAAGAAGGAACATTCGAACAAAGTATCGAGTCAAGAAGAGGCAATACTCCTTTCATTTTCTTAGAAGGCCCCCCAACGGCCAATGGACGTCCAGGAATCCATCATGTGGTGGCTAGAACCTACAAAGATCTAGTTTGTAGGTGGAAGGCAATGGAAGGTCATTTTGTCGAGCGAAAAGGAGGATGGGATACACACGGTTTGCCTGTTGAAATTGAGGTGCAAAAACGTCTAGATTTAATGAGCAATGAAGCAATAGAGGAATTCGGAATTGCAGAATTTAATGAAGAATGTAGGAAATCAGTTTGGACATATGAAGAAGCATGGAGAGAAATGACCGAAAGGATGGCTTTTTGGGTAGATTTAGATCAACCGTATGTGACTTTAGACAATAATTTCGTAGAATCTTGTTGGTGGGCATTGAAACAAATGTTTGACAAAGGTTTACTTTACAGAGGGCACAAAGTTCTCCCTTACTGTCCACAAACAGGAACTTCATATTCGAGTCACGAGGTAGCTTTAGGGTACAAAGAAGTGGAGGAACCTTCTGTTTATGTTAAGTTCAAATTGGTTGATTCCGATGTTTCAATTTTAGCTTGGACTACTACCCCTTGGACCCTTCCTGGGAATGTTGGCTTAGCAGTTGGTCCAGATGTTACCTATGTTAGAGTGAGGGTTCTTGAAGAACCAACATCATGGGATGGTTTTGGTGGAGCATCAATAGGCGAAGAGATGATCCTCGCAAAGGACCTCATGAAAGAAGTTCTCCGCCATCATGTAGAGATTGTTGAGGAATTCCTAGGTTCGGAATTAATTGGCCGCTCTTATACTCCATTATTTCCTGAAGCAGTAGATGGGGGTGACTCTTCTTCTGCTTGGACTGTTTTAAGCGCAGATTGGGTCACTACTACAGATGGTACGGGAGTTGTTCATACCGCTGTAATGTATGGTGAAGATGACTATAATCTTGGAATGGAAGTTGGCCTACCTGCTCAACATACAGTAGACATGGAAGGACGATTCGTTAAAGGCACTCATCCTCGCCTCGATAGTAGATATGTCAAAGATTGTGATGATGAAATCATGGAAATTTTAACAGAGTCTAATTTGTTGTATCGCGAAAAGGCATATTCTCACGATTATCCCCATTGTTGGAGGACAGATCATCCATTGTTGTACTATGCTATGGATTCTTGGTTCGTCAGAATGACTGCTGTGAAGGAAAGGCTATTGGAATTCAATGATCAGGTAGAATGGGCACCTGATTGGGTTGGCGAAGGCCGTTTTGGAGAATGGCTCAGAAATGTAAAGGATTGGGCAATTAGCAGAGAACGCTATTGGGGTACTCCGTTGCCAGTATGGCGTTCCGCGTCTGGTGAAATGAAATGTGTAGGGTCTATTTCAGAACTACAAGCAGAGGTTGCTAAGGCAAGAGCGTCAGGAATTGAAAACCCAGAATGCCCAGATGACGTAGACCTTCATCGTCCAGTAGTTGACCAATTTGTTCTTATTAGCGAAACGGGGGAACCAATGAATCGAGAACCCTTCGTTATGGATTGTTGGTTTGATTCAGGCTGTGCATCGTTTGCACAATGGCATCATCCATTTGATAATCCTGAAACCTTTGAGAATAACTTCCCAATTGACTATATTTGTGAAGGTGTTGACCAGACAAGAGGTTGGTTTTACACTCTGTTAGCAGTATCTACTACTGTTTTTGACTCAATTTGTTACAAACGCTGCTTAAGTTTAGGCTTGATTCTCGATGCTGAAGGTAAGAAGATGTCCAAATCAAGAGGTAATATCGTTGATCCATGGGATCATTTCAATCGTGAAGGAGCAGATGCCACAAGATGGTATATGGTGACAGCAGGGGCACCTTGGAATCCATTGAAATTTGATCCGAATGGAGTTAGAGAAACATATGGCAAGATGTTTCTTACGTTGTGGAATTGTTATCGATTCCACGCAGATTATGCTGCTTTGGATGGTTTTGATCCTGATGATTTATCTAAATCAATTTCTATTGAAGATAGAACACCATTAGATAGATGGATATTAAGCCGTCTTTCCAATATGGCCCATTCATATCACCAACAATTTGAGGATTGGGATTTCCACAAAGCGTGTAGAGATTTAGAGGAATTTGTCGTCAATGATTTATCAAATTGGTATGTTCGTAGGTCCCGTCGTCGTCTTTGGGATGAAAATGAGTCCTCTGATAAGAGGTCATGCCAGCAAACACTTCATGAGGTTTTAACAGTATTATGTCGATTGATTGCTCCAGTAGCCCCCTATATCTCAGATGTAATCCATAGAAATCTATGTGGTGGACAAAGTGTACATCTTGCTGATTGGCCTATTTTATCCGCTGATTCAAATTCTGGAAGTGATATTCTTCCTCCAATCGATATGATGGTTGAAGCGAAGATGGAAATGGTACGGACTCTTGCCGAAGCAGGAAGAAGAATTAGAATTGAGGCGGGGCGACGTCAGCGTCTACCTTGCCAATCTGGTTGGATTGTTGGGGGGCCAGATATTTCAGAATTCCATGATATTCTAGCTGATGAATTAAATGTAGAATTATTGGAAACTGAAATTGATCTTGATCGTTTCCAAAGAATTGAACTTGCGCCCAATCGTAAGGCATTAGGGAAAAAATGTCGTCAAGATCTTCCTTCAGTATTGAAAGAATTAGATACCGTTGATCCTGAATCATTCCTTTTAGAAATAGAAGCAGGTTTAGGTGCGTTAGCAGGATATGAGATAATCTCAGAAGATATTGAGATTCGAAGGGTCGAAAAAGAAGGATTTGCGGCTTCAACGGTTTCAATTGATGGGCCGGAAGGGCCGATGGATGTAAGCCTGGTACTAGATCTTGCATTAACTGAAAATTTACTCTCTAAGGGTTTAGCTAGAGATATTATCCGTAGAATACAGGCTAAAAGGAAAGATCTCGATTTGGAAGTAGATACAACAATTTCCTTAGAGGTATGGTTGCCCGAATCTGCTCCTGATTTATCAGATGAGGATAGAGTTCATGTTGGTTCAGAGGTTCGTGCGTCGTCGTCTAAATTCCATCGAATTAAGCCCGGATTTAATTCTGAGACTTATGACTCAGCTGACATATTTTCTCTTGATGGAGAATTTGAGATTTCCTTTCTTATTCTCCAATCTTGACCGATGTACTCAATAACTCCCGAACTTCGATGTTTGTTGATGATTGGCCTAACTGAGATACCTGGAGTCGGAGAATCCCTTTCTCAAAGAATGATTGAATCCTTAGGTTCCGAAGAAGAAGTTTTCAGAACTTTATCACAAGGTGATGTGACTAGTTTATCTTCAGTGGAGGGGGTAACATCAGTTCGTGCAGTTCGATTAATTCAGAATTTTAGAGGTGAAGATGCTGATGTGTGTCAAAGTATAGAGGCAACAAAATTACATGACCGCCTACTTGATTCCATTAGTAGTTATGCAAACAGTTCTGCTGCTAAGGATAGAATTGGGCTGTTACGTCCGTTATCAAAAAAGCATTTTCATTCGATTGAATCATGCCGAGAACATTCTAGGTCAGCATTGGAATTTGCAGTAACTTTTCCAGATGCATTGGAGTTGTGGACTAATATTTCCACTTCATTGGCGAATCCAAAAAGAGGAAATGGTAGAATCGATCGGGTAATCGTAGTACCTGATACAGAAACAGCGGAAAAATGCAAAATATTGTCACAGCGTTGTCGAATTGTGATTAGAGATTCTAGTGAAAGTTGGTCTGATTACACCGTTTTCCCCAATGTAACATGGATAGGTAAGTCTGCTCCCACTTCTCCTCCCAATGGATGGATTTGTTTTCCTTCGATTAACAAATTAGGTAGTTTAGTTCCTGAGTTAAGTGTAGAATGGTTTGAGTTGAATTCAGAAGTCTTACAGTCGATTCAACAAATCAAGGAAAATGAATGGCCTGTACATCCATTATCTGAGAAAATAGAAGAATGGGTGGAGCCTATTTCTGATTTGAATACAATTCTTGAGTCATTGGAAGTAGATGATGGTGATCTTCAGTTATTAGAGAAAGTAAAGGATTCACTTTGGTCAGAAGTAAAAGCAATTGAAGGTGGAATCAATGATGCAATTGTAGCTGGAACTTCTGATGCTCATCTTTCAATTGAAGGTGACGAAGTCCTGTCATTTTATGCAGATACTGAGAGCCTGAATCGGCGAATTCAGGCAACCGTTGCAGATACCATCGAAGATGCTAAACAAGCCGGGAGAAGGCGATTAGAAATATTTCTAGAAAATTCTTCAGTAAAGGTCCCATTTGATTGGATCGAATCTGATTACCCATGTATAATTAGTCGTAAAGCAGTAGAAAATATTGAAAGAGAATTAGAGAATGCGATTGAATCAGTCAAAAACAATGATCTTCTTCAAAATGCAAAACTTGCTGAAGCATTAATTGAACCATGTAAATCTGCGATTTCTGGATTAATTGAGATAGAAATGTGGTTGACAGTTGCAAGGTGGGCTATTGAAAATAAATGTATTATGCCCGAATTAATATCTAATAAATCAGGTTTTGAAGTTGTAGATGGGCGACATCTGCTTCTGGATTGCCCTCCTACACCGATTTCATACGGCTTAGGATCTATTGCATCAGAAGGTGATCAACAGTCTCTGAGTCTTCTTTCCGGTGCAAATTCAGGAGGGAAGACAACATTATTGGAGACTATTGCTATGGTTGCATTACTTGCTCATTCTGGCCTTCCTGTCCCAGCTACATCTGCCAAGATATCATTAGTAGATGAGATTCATATTTTGGCTAAGGTAAATGGTACTCAATCTGCGGGTGCTTTGGAAAGAACACTTCTGAGATTGGCAGATGTATTTGTTTCAGATAATCAAAAGCTTGTTCTTGCGGATGAATTAGAAGCAATTACTGAACCTGGGGCTGCGGCTAAGATTCTTTCAGGATTACTATCTGTTGCAATGGAAAATATGACGAATACAGTAGTATTGGTAACTCATATTGGTGGCCAGATTAGGGAAAATTTCCAGGGTGAAATTCGAATAGATGGCATTGAGGCACGAGGACTCGATGAGAATTTGGATTTAGTAGTAGATAGAACTCCTATACGTAATCATCTTGCTCAATCAACTCCAGAATTAATTGTTAGAAGATTGGCAGCACGAGCGCAGGGCCCATCAGCATCTATTTTCGCATCTTTGTGTAAACAATTCAAGCATTAATTGAAGCATATGAATCTGGAAGGAATAGTTCCAGACCAAACAGCGGATCTGGATCAGATGAATCATGATAGGCAATTACTGAACCTCCATCGGGTAGAATAGTCATACTAGCAAAATCAAATCGGATATCTTGGCCTGCTCCAGACGTGGCATCTAAATCACCAAGCCCTAGGAATGTTAGAGAATCTGGTTCCAGACTTTCTGAATATTCTCGAACATGCCAAGCAATATCGATATCTGGCCCTTCAGAACTTTGGTATCTTACATTCAGGACAAATAAGTCCAACATCCCATTAGAATGAAATTCCCATTCTTCTATTTCTGAGGCTTCTCCAGTTAGGTCATACGTCTGATTTTTCCAAGTTTCGCCACCATCAATGGAAATCATATGTTCAAACAAAAGACCTGAATTTACGATACAATGTAGGTGTGCTGATGAATCGAATGCACAATATTCGCTAGGGAGACTTTCTCCTCCAACTGTTGTTGCCCTCCACCAATTGAGAGATGTATCTAGAAAAGCATCACCTCCATCATTGAAAAAGTTGGGAAAATATGCCCCCCCAGAAGGTACTGGAAACCCTCGCATTTCTTTGTGTGGCTTTGTATAATCCCATGACATTTCTAGATTTTCTGCAATCAAATCTACTTCCATTACGTCTAATTGTTCATCTCTATCTGGGAATTCAAAATAATAGTAATTTAGCCCATCTGTAGACATTTGTCCACCTCGGTTAGATGATTGATGCCAGAAATTTGAGATGACAAGACTTGCCCATTCTCCACTTCCGTAAGGCGCTCCAGCATCAATCGGTCCAACGATTTCCATTTGCCAAGATCTATCATAGAACGGTTCTGTTAATCTGTTGTAACACCATGTCCAATCTTCTTCATCAGCATCCCAAAAGAATGCATAGAATTGATCTCCTCCTGACGATGAAGGATAGGGAAACCATCCCATCGCAATGATGTCTCCTGTTGTTGTTTGAATAATACTGCCTTCACCTAGTCCTTCTTGTCCAGGAACAGTTATTTTGGGTGTTCTACAATTCAAATCCTGTAGTACCGGGGGCATCCATTGTTGCCAAGTATGTCCTCTATCTTCCGACCATGTGGGGTATTCTCCTCCAAAATTAAGAATCCACCCCCATTCCGTAGCGGCCAGATAGTGTTCACAACAATTACCCCCTTCTAAATTCCCAAAAACCGCCCAAGAGGTATTCCCCCATGATTCGTTTAGTGAAGGATTTGGATGACTTACATTGAATGGTCGGATTCGATCTTCTCCAGTGAATCCTGCTGGGTCGTCAATATAGCTGAAACCATCTGCCCAATCATTGCCACTTACAATTTCTTCATTTGAACCAAAACATCCAGGGATGAGTAAAACCAGAGTGGCAAATATTACGGGTAAACGTCGCCAAGCCCCACCCCTCATGTGCTTATTTTGGGGGTGCTCTTTTTGTGATTGTCGCCCGATTGAGGCTTTTTTGGGAATGGTAGGGTTCAAGCCCTTGTTATTGCCTTGGATGTTCATGGGCATTACCAAGCAGTACCCAGTACTCCTCGTAATTGCAGTTTTTTTGCTTATTCCATTTTCAGGATTTGCTATGGCAGATACAAATGATGGATTGCATATTTCTGAGATACTAGTTTCTTCCAACAATGAGAATTATGGTGGAACTGATTGGAATTGTGATGGAACATTTGGCAGTAATAGTGATCAATTTATTGAATTGTATAACCCTACATCTAATTCAATTGATATCAGTGGTTGGAGTTTAGAGTTCCAAGGTACAGAATCTACAGATTCATTCAATATCATTTCGGGAACTACAGTTGATCAGGAAAGTAGAGTTGTATTTTTCAGAACTGATACTGGGATCGCATTCGATTATTTTGGAGGTGGTTCTGTAAGATTGATTGATTCATCTGGAAATTTAGTTTCTTCAATTTCATTTGATGGTGAAGATTCAGTGTGGGATACATCATATGTTGTAGATTCTAGTGGAGTAGTTTCCAAAGTTTCTCCCCCTACTCCTGGTTGGGGGCCAGGAGAAGATACTCCCGAAACTGGACCTGGGGCGCCTTGTCCTGAACCAACTGGAGTGAGTCATTCGGGTTCATATGTTCTTTCGGGAACTGTTGTAACAATGGAATCTGAATCCAGTGTTCTCCTTAATGGAAATGTTTTGGTTGAAGATGGAATAATATCTGCCGTTTGGTCCGAAGGTCAAACTATGCCTACTGCTGCTGAAGGCATAGAAATTATTGATACTGGTGGAATAATATATCCTGGTTTGTTAGATGTTCATAATCACCCTCATTACAATGTAATCCCTATCTGGGATCATGGTACTGATGGCTGGGATAATAGATATCAATGGAGGACAGAAACAGCATACAAGAATGCCATAACTAAAGTTGAGAATGGTGTTAATGATGGAGGTTCAGATGGTTGCGGATTAATGGTAGAATCCATGAAACATGCTGAGGTAAAATCGATAGTTGGTGGGACAACTGTAATCCAAGGAGCCACTACTGAGAGTGAATCCACATTCGACTCAATTTTAGCACGAAATGTGGAAAAAGAAAATTTTGGCACTGATCAAATCGAGACTCGAGTGGGGGGTTCTTGGTTCCCCGCTGATTATTCTGGTTCACACATTAAATCGAAAAAATCAGCAGGAACTCTCGATGCATGGATGATTCATCTTTCAGAAGGGATTGATGAACCATCTAGAGCAGAATTTGATTCTTTAGTGAACAATCAATTGCTAATCGATGAATTAGTTGTAATTCATGGAACTGCACTTACTGCAACAGAATTTGGATTGATGGGACAAGTAGACGCATCTTTAGTTTGGTCCCCAATGTCTAATTTATTGTTGTATGGAGATACAGCAGATATCGCAGCAGCTGATCAAGCAGGAGTTTCGATATCAATTTCTCCTGATTGGGCACCTTCAGGGGCAAAGAATGTCTTACATGAAGTAAAGATTGCAGATTGGTGGGATACAAACGTTCTCGGCGATAGATTCTCTGACTTTGAAATGGCTCAGATGCTTACCACTAACTCGGTCGACCAAGTGGGATGGACTGAATATGTGGGTAGAATAAAACCGGGTCTAGCTGCAGATTTTCTTGTGCTTGACGCCTTTGAATCTAATCCCTATCGTAATCTTATCGAAGCGGTGGATCCAGATGTTCGTCTTGTTGTTGTAGATGGATTACCCGTTTTTGGCGATGTTGATTTAATGCAGATAATGACCAATGATACCGAAATTATCAGTTCTCCAGATTTTGTTAAAGGGATTGATATCCGATACGATGGGATTCCCTCTGGAACCCAAACTTATGCAGTTGTGGAACAAAAATTGAGAGATTGTTTAGAAGGTCTTTCGATAGGTCCTCGGCCATTTGACCCGTGGTATACATTTGGCGATGATCGTTATTTTGACGTTTTGAATCGCTCTATGACCTTCCAAAATGGACGATCAGTAGATCTTTGGTCTGATTATTATGATATTAATCTAGATTCTAATGGGAATCGAACTGTTGCTGATTCATCCGATCCGTCAACTTGGACCGGAGGGAGTTCGAATAATCAATCATCTTCAAATGCTTCTTCATCGAATGATGATAATGGTGACTTCGTAGATGTGAACAATAGTATTTCTGTTGATGACTTACCACTTTTATGGCCCACCTTTGGACCACTTGGAGGAGAGCAACATCCTGCAAATTCATCCTTTGAACAAGGAATCCATATTGAGGAATGTATCACAATTGTTCAGACTAAAGATGATGGGAAAATCAGAGGTTGTGGTTCAGTAATTATCCTAATGCAAGAATCTAGTGGATGCTTTGCTGAATCTGGAACATCTATCGAATATGTGGAATCATGTCCAGAAGATACAATTTGGTCTACCTCTCATCCAGAGGTTAGTGAATCATATGGAGAGGGTAATTGGCCAGTCAGTCGGCTTGATCCTAGTTATTCTCCAGGCGACGTAATCACATTCCCTGGTTTGACATGTGCAGATCCTATAGTTTCTCAAGCACTAATTATGGAAGATGGAAATCCAGTCAGGAAAGATGATGATCGAATTGGACAATGGGAATGTAAACAGGCCATGAATTGGATAAACAAGATTGATTCTAATTCGCAATCAGATGATTCTTCAGATTCGCAACAACAGGATGAATCATTAGGTTCGTCCTTGACTGGAGAAATATGGTATTGGTTTGCAATTATATTCACAATAGCGATTTTATCAGGGTCAGCATTTGTAATTGCTCGTGCAATAAAGAAATGATTACTTGAGTACCCATTCAACTCCATCAGGGGTATCTTGAACTTCAACTCCCATTTCTGCTAGGCGATCTCTAATTTGATCGGCAGCCCCCCAATCTTTCGCATGTCTAGCAATGCTTCTTCTGGCAAGTAAACCCTCTACTTCATCTCGAATAGCGACTCT
Organism: Euryarchaeota archaeon UBA39; assembly: GCA_002503045.1. Taxonomy (GTDB): domain Archaea; phylum Thermoplasmatota; class Poseidoniia; order Poseidoniales; family Thalassarchaeaceae; genus MGIIb-N2. The sequence continues at coordinate 10,173 of DAQW01000044.1, forward strand.
TCGAGGGTCTAATCTGGGATCAAAGATTGCCTTTGCAATTTCTTTGTTTGGTAGTACTCCTAATATCAATCCGGCTATTTCTTCAATCCATTCTACTGAAAAATTTGCAAAAGCAGCAGTATCTTTCTCATCAATTTGTTCTGACTTTAGTACTTCTGAGATTATTCTGGCACCTGCTTGAACCTTCGACAAAGCAAGCCTACTATTGAGGTCATCATCTAACGCACGGGCAGCCTCTACAGCCAATGATTCTACGACGCCTATTTTTTGCGACAAATATTCTGAAGATGTTACTTCTCCTAATGGCAGTGGAGGTAAGGGAGCCAGAGCTTCTCCTTCTTCTTTAGAGATAATTGCTTGGCCATATATTTCAGATAATTTTCTTTGATTTCCCTTTGCATCATCTAATAATTGCTCACTTACGTCGATTGGATTTCTATAGTGTGCATTTAGTAGCGCATATCTCAAAACAATGGGGTCATAAATCTGAAATGCATCTTTTACTGTCCAGAAATTCCCAAGACTTTTACTCATTTTTTCTCCATCTACTCTTACAAATCCATTATGCATCCAAATTCCTACTACCGGTTCTTTGCCAGTGCAACATTCTGATTGGAAAATTTCTGCTTCATGATGGGGGAATCTTAGATCAAATCCTCCTCCATGGATGTCAAATGAATCTCCAAAGTGATGAAGGCTCATAGCGCTACATTCGATATGCCATCCAGGTCTACCTTTTCCCCAAGGAGAATCCCAAGAAGGCTCATCTGGTTTTGCCGCCTTCCAGAGAGCAAAATCATTGTGTTCTCTTTTATCCGATTTATCCAATCGTCCAGATCCTCCGGCTTGTACTGCTTCAATTGTATTTCCAGTCAATGTACCGAATTTTTCTGGAGATGAGGAAACCGAAAACCAAACTCCATCCGATGAAACATATGCATGTTCTTTCTCGATTAATGTCTCAATCATTTTGATAATTCCTTCCAAGTGCTCAGTTACTCTTGGATAATGATCTGCCCTTTGTACCCCTAGAGCATCCATCACTTGATAGTAATCTTCTATGTTCCTATTGGCAACTTCAAGAAAATCAATTCCTTCTTCATTTGCAATTTTGATGATTTTATCATCAATATCCGTGAAATTTTGAACATAATCAACA
>DAQW01000027.1 GCA_002503045.1 Euryarchaeota archaeon UBA39
CAATTAGAACAACGAATATCTGCGGGTCTTGAATCAACACCTGCGACTAAAACATGTCTACAAGCGGGGCAAGTAACTTTTTCATTTTCCCATGCTTCTTTTGTTGGAGCATGTTCAACTTTAACTTGAGCTGCACATACAACACATTCCAAGACCCCCAAATCGGAAGGGAGTAAAGACTCACAATTCGGGCAATGAGCTGGAGGTGGAGAGACTCTACTCTCGACCTCGTAAGGTACAGGTGTATCCTCGCTCATGCTCTGTCCCCGTTATTGTCTTGATGTAGGCATATTTCAAAGGGTCGCTTGAGTCTCATTATTTATCCCCAATAGAATACGGATTGAAAGTATTGCTTCTTTGAACACTTCAGAAAATATTTCACCAACAGTTGTAACTCTCTCAATTCCTGTTCCTGCTACCCACATTCCGTTAAGAATTACAATAAATGCGCTGGCTTCATGAAGTAATACTCCTAATGCAATTGACAACTCTACACCCAATAATACACAACCAACTAATATCATTGTCAACAAAACGCTTAATGTAATATTTACCTGAACAATTCGACGGGCAGATCTGGCTAATTTTGTTAATTCAATTACTGCGCGAGGATCTTCGCCAGGTATCAAAACATCAGCCGCATCAAGATTGACTTGATCACCTGAACCAACTGCAATTCCAACATCGGCTACAGCAAGTGCACCGGAATCATTGAATCCATCTCCTGCCATTAATGTCCTTCTAGATATTGAGCGCTTCTCAACAAAAGATGCTTTTTCTTCAGGAGAAACATTACCAGTACATTGATTTGCACGAATTCCGAGACTTTCTCCAAAGGATTCTACGGCTTTCTGCTCATCCCCTGATAAAATTTGAACTTCAATACCTAAATCTCGCAAAGATGTGACCAATTCCATCGCTCCATCTCGAGCATCATCGTGAACAAAGCGGAATAAAGCAATAGCAACTCCATCTTCTGATAACAAAGATACTCCATGGCCTGATTCCCTAGCCAAACCTAATTCAGTGACCAATTCCTTTGGTATTTTTGTCCCTGAATCTTCTAACCAATCTGCTCTTCCAATGCGGACTTCTTTGCCCCTTAATTTCCCTGTCACTCCTGCTTCACCATCTTGAATTGATGATACGTTCATTGGTTTCTGTAACTCTCCAAGTGAGTTAATTATCACATTTGCATAAGGATGATTGGATTTAATCTCAAGACCTGCTGCCAATCTAGAAATTCTTGTTCTATCTTCACCTTCTGCTAATGAAATACTATGAAGACGCGGTCGTCCAGAAGTAAGTGTTCCTGTTTTGTCTAGAAATGCTAAATTTACTCTTGCTGCTTTCTCCAACACATCTCCTCCCCTAGCAATAATTCCTTTAGAAGAAGCATGAGTTAAGGCCACAGCATGAGGAATGGGTGATGCCAATAACAAAGCACATGGACAAGAAACCACCCACAACAAAAGAGTCGTAAGAAGTGCTTGTTCTGATTGACCATATGAAAGTAAACCAATTACTGGCGAGAAAATGAAAACTATGGGAACCCACCATTCTGTAAAGGTTGCAATGGTAGAATGAACTGAAGGTGGTCGATCCTTGAAAGTATGAACCATATCAATTAGTTCAGCCAATCGTGTATCATCTTCAATCGCTATTGTTTCAACAATCACTGGGCCCCTGGTTAACGTTAACCCCGCTTCAACGAAAGTTCCTGCAGAAACTTCTACAGGAAGTGATTCACCGGTTAACGGAGCCCTATCTAAATGGCCAGTGCCTTCAATTATCCTTCCATCTATGGGAATTACTTCTCCACTTCTAATCTCAATTTTATCTCCGACTTGAAGTGTAGCAACTGGAACAATTTTGAACGGTTCTATTGATGCATGTTGGTTGGATGATGTTTGAAGTAAATTCAATGGGTTAATTGCAGAAATAGTTCCCAATTTTATTTTCTTTTCAGACACTAATCGAGCTTCTTGGGGCAATCTATCTAATCCACCTTGCATAGATTTCCTCGCCTTTACAATTGCGTGTTCCTCAAGATGTGATGCAAATGCTACAAGTCCTACAACCATCAATGCCTCAGAATATTCTTGAAGGACCATTGCACCAATTACTGCAGCAGAAGTAAGAATTTGAAACGCAAATACTCCGTTTCTTAAACTGTTAAATGCTTCAATAATCATTGGCCATCCAATCAATAAAACAGACAAAAATGCTATGATTTGAGAAATCATCAACTGTTCAAATGATTCCAATAACAAAATAGTTGCAAAAATTGGCAAAGTTGCTAATGCTCCAAGAAGACGCCATTGATCTTGCCGTAAATATGCGCCTTCACTTATTGATAAAACTGGTTCAATACCAATTATCTCAAAAAGCCCATGAGTTAAATCAGCACTCATTTCAGAATTTGATTTAGATACTCGTTTAATCTGAATCTGTCCATCAATCATCTGTACATCCAATATATCAGGAACATTTTGAATTTCTCGCCTCAAGGTACGTCGATCAATTGTTCGATTATCTTCTACCATTTTTGGAGTTACACCTTTTATCGTCTCCCATGGCCGATTAGGAGGAAATCCAATACTATCTAAAACTCTAGAGATTCTAGAAACTGTAGTCAATGAGAGATCGATACTTACAGAAATCGCACCTTCCATCACTGAAACATTACAAGATTCAACGCCATTGATTCTAGATATTGCCTGTGTTGCCTTGTTTGCACAGTCGGGACAATCCATTCCGAAAATTTCCCATTTATATGTTTGAATTTCTGCTGCTACCAATACCATCTCATCTTGATTTGCTTTTGTCTCTGCAATAGCCAAGCGACGAGTTTGTTTATCTGTTCTTTTTTCTCGAATAGACTGTGCTTTAGATGATGCAGAATTGGCAGTTGATTTCAAGGTAGTCATTATTTTACTAAATAACGACCCCACAGAACCAATCATAGAAGAAAATACAGTTGTGACGGTGCCCGCAGAATTGGTTGACTGAATCTCTGCGTC
>DAQW01000096.1:0-27986 GCA_002503045.1 Euryarchaeota archaeon UBA39
GATTGACTAACAGCAAAGTGTAGCGCCCGAGAATCAATTACAGGATCATTTTGTCTAAATTCGGAAGCAACATGAGCAAATGAGGGGACTCGTGCCAAATGTTCAATTGCCAATCGTCCAACTTGTGCAGCATAAAGAGCGGTGCCACATCCAATTAATCTAACATGGGGAATTGCCTTCATTTCCCTCTTGGACATATTTAATCCTCCCAATCTAGCTGTGCCTTCACTCAATAGAGTTCTGCCAGAAATACATTGACGTAATGCTTCAGGTTGTTCATGAATTTCCTTCAACATGAAATGGGGATAATCTCCTAATTCAGAATCGCCCCATTCTTCCTCAATAGTTACGACTGTATGATCTGTAGAACCTTCGATTCGATGAGTAGTAAGACCATCATTAGTTACAACAGCAATATCTCCATCTTCAAGATAAACTACCTTTTGTGTATGTTCTCCTAAAGGATGAGGGTCGCTAGAAATGAACATTTCAGAGTCACCTAATCCTACAACCAATGGGGATCCATTTCTTGCACAAAGAATCTCATTAGAATCTTGAAACATTACACAAAGTCCCCAAGTCCCCCTTAGGGGTAGCAATGCACTTCTTACTGAATCTAAAGTGCTCAATCCTTCTTTTCGAGCCCGTGAAATAAGATGAACAATGACTTCAGTATCTGTTTCTGAATTAAAAATTACACCTTCATTTTCAAGCGCATTTCTGATTAGAGATGCATTTTCAATAATTCCATTGTGAACTATTGCAATATCTTTGTTCATGGAAAGATGAGGGTGAGCATTATTTTCAGTTACTCCCCCATGTGTCGCCCAACGAGTATGAGCAATTCCCATAGTTCCATCAATGTGTTTAGGTAGAATAGACTCCAAATCTTGAATCCGTCCAATCGTCTTATGAACTTGAATAGAACCATTTAGAATGGCAATTCCTGAAGAATCGTAGCCTCGATATTCAAGACGATTCAAACCTTTGACTAAAATAGGCATTGCATCTCTATTGCCAACATATGCAATAATGCCACACATGACAATCAAACTCCGAATCTCTCATCACAAACAGGACATTTGACAAAAGACAAACTAGAATCTCTGAGAGTAAACACTGCAGAACATGATGGACAAGACACTTCTCTATCCATCATTCCCAGCGATGAGGGATCGGGTGGAGGGGGTAGAGGCAAGGTATCCAACGATGTAGAGCTAGGTGGTGGAGGTAGAGGCAAAGCATCCAATGAGGCGGAGCCAGGTGGAGGAGGTAGTGGCAAAGGACCTAATTCAGCAAGGGCTTTCGCCTGCTGCCTCTTACGTCGACGTTCTTGTCTAGGATTCACTACCTCATCTTGTATTTCCTGTATTTCTGATTGTTCTTCCGGTTCAATGGAAACCTTTGACTCGATTTCGACTTCTTGTTCTACTTCTGGAATGGATACAACAATTGGTTCTTCAGGGAGCATTTCTATGTCTGAATCATCAAATTCATCAACAGAAACAATCGCTACTTTCACACTATTGTTATTTCTTCGACGTCTAACTACCAAAATCATGCCAAGCAAAATGTTAGCTGCAATACAAGAAATCCCGCCTAATAGAGAAATTGTTCTCCAAGTGTTTGAATCAACTCCTAAAAATACTCTTAGCCAATCAAAGGGGTTTGAAGATGATTGTTCAATGGGTTGATCGAACACCAAGGCACGTAAACGGACTTGCCCTAAGACTTCAATCAAAACTACAAGTTCTTCATTTTCAATACTGTATTGTGCATCAATAAGGCGTCCTGGGCTTAATCGGATCCCTATTCCAATATCATCATCAAAGATTCCTACTCCAACAAGTGGCTGATTATTAGTTCCTACTGCATCCATTAGAACGAAAACTTGCCCGTTTCGTTCTAAAAGTGAAATATGTCTAATTCCAGGCGTTGACAGTGAAGTCTCGTTAATTTGTTCAAAGGAAGAATCAGATTCTGTTAGAATTAATCTCATTGAATAGCCATCTCCTATTGTCCATGCAGTGTAAACATAATCGGAACCATCTTCGGTCAATACGTGAAGAGTTGGATTATCACCATCCTCAACTACATCCTTACGGAAGAGCCAATTCTCATTTCCTAAATCACCATGAGCATACCAAATTGCGTCGACAATAGAACCAGATGGTAGTTCCTCACTGTGAGTATAAAGAAGATGAGTAAACTCCTCTCCAACCTCTATATCAATTGAAGAAACAGATGTTTGATCAATAACAATATTTGGTATGACGGGATCTGAAATAATCCAAGATGAATTATCAAAAGAAGTCGTGGAATGAATAGTAAATACTGATGTCGTATCAGTGTAAGAACCAGAATTGAAAATATCACGATAATAGCCAGCTATTGCAACTGTATCCCCATTTACATCGATATCTAATCCGAAATAAGAGCCCTCAGAAGATAGTAAAGGAGTCATGAGATCAATCGTTGGAGGAGATTGACAAGATTCGTCTATTGTCGTATAGAATAGATGAGTTCGATAGAAACCAAATTCATCCAATTTTTGACCAGTCCAAGTAACGTGAGTTAATCCGTCATCTACAGAGGTAGTAGCTATAGAACCCATCCATCTATCATCGAAATCCCTCTTACAAGTCTGGACATTTAATTGAGATGAAACCCGATGTACACTAAGAGAGCGCCCATCAGCACTGATTAAATGTCCTTCACGACCAGTAATCGATAATTGCAACGGGATTTCTATATCTCCCAGAGTTGTTACTGTCCTAGAAGCGCCTAAAGTAGCATTCATTAAGGGAATCCAATATGTTTGTTCATTATTTTCCCAATTAAGATCCAAAGAAGGTGTGGCTTTGACTCTAACATGTAGAATTGATGATTCGTTAGAAAACAAGGAAATTGGAACATTTGTGATCATTCCTCCGACTATCACAGATTCTGTGAAATTACTATATTCTAACCAGCCTAATTCAGTTTCTAATTCAACAGTAAACTGAATTGATGTCGCGGTTTCACTACCAATATTCTCAACTGGAACCTTTAGTTGGAATGTCTCCCCAGAACGTGGAATATCAGGAGAAGTCTGGACTATTCCATCTACTAAATTGATATCTACTCCATTAGGTCGATCCAAGATTGTATATGTTGAAGACACAGAATTCCCGTATACATTATCTTCATTTGACAAAGTATTGGCTGGATCGATAATCATCTCAATTACAGGAGTTCCCGAATCAGTAGGGGCCCAGTACATAATCACTTCAATGGAAGAACCAGGATCAATTCTAGAAACTGTGAGTTCATACTTTAGAGCACCATCTACTCTCAATTCTAACGGTACATCTTCAGCGACTTTATCACCAATGTTCCTCATTATCCCTAATACACCAATATCGCTATTCACATATGCTTCATCACGAAGTAAACCATTAATTGTAAACGACAAAGATTGTTCCATTTCTAATTCAGCTGCTGGAGGGTCATTATCAACAACAATATCTCTGCGAATTTCTTTAGTAACGTAGTCATTCTCTCCAACTATTCGAACAGCAAAACTATACTGCCCATCTGGAGTAATTCTTACTCCATTTTCCTCTTCAAGAGTATTCCAGTACCAATTCCACTCTTCATCAATCACTTGCCCATTATTTGAGAACTCAATACCTGTTTTCCAATCATTATTTCCCACACGATATTGTAATTCATTATTGCCATAACCTGAACGAAGGCCTGTTACTTCTACCTCACCACTAACTGATGAAATACCAGTGGGTGTTTCTAAGCCCAATTCATACCATCCTAAATTGAACCATCGAGAAATATTTTCGCCAAACGTGTTATTTTCACCATCATATGCTCTTGCTACTACCTGAAGTTCAGGAGTCATACCTGGATTAAGATAGAAATCGGGAAGTTCGTGAAGATTCTCTGGAATATCTAGAGTAATGAAGAATTCATCATTTTCATTGATATTCACTAATCCATTTAGGCCCTCAACCTTTTTCTGACAACCAGTTGAACAAGATGTGTAATAGAGTTGATATTCAACCGATTCAGTCCCAGGTGGCGCTTTATCAGTCAAATTACCTCTAATCGCAGAGGATAGTCCTGAAGTAAAATACGACTCGCTCTCTGGATTTAGAAACATAAACCAACCATTCGGATCAGTAGGGTCTTCAGGACTACTTCCTCCTCCCGAATTGGACAAATCGAATAACAGGGCTGCATCAACCATTCCAAATCCATATTTTTCATCCCAGCCACCAAATGGTGTACCTGTATGAGTGTTTACTTTTTCAGAATTAATTCGAAGACTTTCCTTTATTTCTTCAGGGTCTAAATTTGGAGAATCTTGAAGCATCAATGCAATTAATCCTGAAACATGAGGGGTTGCCATACTAGTTCCACTCATTTCGGTATAGTCATTGTCTGCATTCGTATCAAGAATCGGATTAGAACCGGAGGCGTGTTGAGGGGCAATAATATTTGATCCAGGGGCTGAAACATCTGGTTTGAGTTCATCATCAGAATCATCATCATTATCATCATCTCTGGGACCCCAATTTGAATAATCTGCAATCGAATCATCCGACCTATCTATCGAGTATTTATCATCAATTGCTGCTACCGAAATACATTCATCTGCACTAGCAGGAGATGGAACTCGTTGCCTTCCATCATTGCCCATTGCACAAACCATAACAATTCCATTTTCAGAAGCATTGTTTACCAAACGAGCTTCGGCAGAAGAACCGTTATCTCCTGTATCATCACTATTCGGAGATGAAACCGAACCTAAGGACATGGAAGCGATATCGATGCCAGTTTGATTTCCATCATCCCAATCTGTATCTCGATTATTTATTGTCCACTGGAGTCCATTTATCGATGTTTGACTATTTGTTCCTCCTACATCCGTTAATACCTTTACATCAACCAAATATGCTCCAGGAGCAACGCCTACATGTTGCCTCGTGGAACTACCTGTTCCCAATGCTGTTCCTGCTACATGAGTACCATGCCCAGATCCATCATCTGGATCATCGCATTCACTTGGATTTCCTCCAGCAACTGCAGTAGCATCATAACCACAAACAAATTTATGATCATTGTAAGAAAAGGCATCACTATCTGGATCATCGTCTTGGTCATCAAAATCATTCAAAGATCTATGTTCGTTATCTACACCAGTATCTAGAATTGCAATCACAACATTATCTCCTCTCAAAGAAGGATCCATTCCATGTGCAGATGGATTGGAAGTTCCCCCTGAACTTACATGCATTGATGGGACTGAAACATCCAAGAAAGGAACCATTACATTTTGTTGTTCAAGAACGACAACCCCTGATAATTGCCAAATTTCTAGTAAAGCAGAAACGGGCACCTTGTCTAATGTAATTGAGTCAATTGATTCCAACACCTGAAACCAAGCTCCACCTTCAATACCAACCCAACCATGATCTAATAGTACTGCATTTAATGAAGTAATTTCTTCATCCGAAGGATGCCAAGCATAATCTACAACAATTGCTACAGTTTCCCGACCATCATTTGCAACAATAGACGTAGGAGATTCTGATTCATATTCAGAGGAGATTATCCGTTGTAATCGATCATCCATCCCATTTGAATCTCGATCAGGCCCATAAGAAAACCACCACCCATTTTCTTCAACTGGAGGGAGAGAATTCAAAGGAATTGTATCAAATATTCGATTCTTAAGTGGACAGATTTCTTCGCCACACATCAAGGGAGGAAGGCCCTCTATAATCGGAGGGAATGTTTCCTCTGTATTCTCGACTTCGAGTACATCAGTAGCCTGAGTAAACCCTGAAAGAAGAAGCAAAGCGAACACGATGATGTTCGTTGCTCGTAAATTACTCATGCAGTCACCTGTTCGTTGGAAAACCATTCGCGATATAAGGCACATCCGTATTGGTATCAATTAAACGGCTATGGCCAATGAATATGGTCTTTGCGAGAAGAACAGCGTAAAGAATGCCCTCCTTTGTCCATTTTCATTTCCGAACCACAATGTGGGCATTGAGCAAACTCAATCAATTCCTCTAACCAAGCAACTCTTGTTTCAAATTCGTCACCTTCTTCGAGCAAACGTTCCATTACCCTACTTGCCTTTTCATCAAGTGGGAATTTCGAATTTTCCCATGGATTCAATGAATCTAATTTAGAAATCTTAGGAGTAGAGGACCCACCCATTGAATAAGGACTCGTACTAGAATCATCAAGTTCAGTAGGTGCCCCCTTTGCAACAATTCTACCCATTGCAAAACAAAGAAAGAAACCCCCAATATGTGCCAAATGAGCCACATTTGTCGACCCCATAGTACCTGACTGTGCCCCATATACATAGTATACTTCAAACCCTAATCGAATAATAGCTACAAGCCCAACCGGCCATTCTCGAATTAAGAAAATTAAAGGAAAAACAATCCTATCATTCGGCCAACATGCGAGATATGCTCCAAGAAGGCCAAAACAAGCACCTGATGCACCCAATGCAGGAGTCCATGATGACATATGAGTCCCCCACCATGCTAGATTTCCGCCTAACAAACCGAGTACATAGATGGCCATCCATCTTCGAGGACCTAATCGTCCCTCTAATGGTAATCCAACTAAAGCAATGACTAGTACATTACCCACAACATGCATTGCCCCTCCATGAAGCCAACCTGCAGTAATCATTCGATGAACATGAATCGGTTCAGTTACCAATTGTGGTATTAGGGCCCCAAAAAAAATAGGATCGAAGTCTGAAGAAAATAAATCACCAACCAATCCATGTACAAATTGTAAAGTTGCAACTAACATTAATGACAAAACAGTAGCAAGAGAAATGGGAGTTTTCATCCTATATGATTGAACATATGGTCCAAGAGCAGCAGCAATAAATAGCAACAACCAAATTGAGTCTCCAAGAGTCAATTCAAGAACATTCAATGGCTGAGACATCGACACGACCTATGGTGCCCTAATGGATGAAATTGAAGTATTCTCCTATGATTTTGCATCCGAGAGTATCAAGTCTAGGTCTTGAATGCACCATCATGGATGGGCAAGGCCAGCTACTGTGTCTGCGGGGCGCTTCTGTTCTCCGTGGCAATAATTTGGTCTTAGAAAACATTGATTTTGATGTCAATTATGGGGAATTGGTTATTTTAACAGGTCCAAATGGCGGAGGGAAATCTACGTTACTGCAAACATTAGCAGGTCTTCTTCCATTGTCTACTGGAGAACTCTTCCATGAAGAAAAGTTAGTTCGAGATTCAAATGGTAGGCATGCAATGTCTGGAGGGATAATTGGATGGTGTCCTCAAACAGGAGGGAGTACATCTTGCTCGACTGTTGAAGAGCATCTGCGAACAATTTTGAGTTTGTATGAACGGTCATTTTCGAAGGATGCAGAAACAGAAATCTTGGCTGAATGGGGGTTAGACCATAGACGTCATGATCGTATTGCAAATCTATCAGGAGGATTACGAAGAAGGTTGGAAGTTGCTAGTGCTATAGCAGTAGGAGAATCATCTACAAAGAAAATACCCATCCTTCTTGACGAACCTTCAGTAGGTTTAGATGAAAAGGGAAGAAATACCTTGATTTCATCTATTCAAAGATTAACAAAATCAGGACATACGGTTATCATTTCAACTCACGATCCACTTATTCAATCCATACAGGAAGAAGCTGAAACAACAATGCATAATGAAGTAATAATACAACGAACAATGCTAAGTAAAGAAGGGAAACTTCCAATTAAATCTTCAAATATTACTCGTAAAGAATCAATGTTGAAATGGAATTTTCGTCTTGATTTAAGAGAAATGGCAACTCCATCTGCTCGATGGATTCCGGGTATTCTCGCATTTGGAATACTACTAGGTAGCGGTCTAATGGATGCTGACATCTCAAATTTGGGATTAGCAGCACTTGCACTTGCACCAGCAATGATTTCCGCGTTAGTTAGACCAGCAGTGATTGATCGACTAAATCTAAGAGAAATGGGGGGGATTTGGAGAGTAGCAAAACAAGGTTCACTTGGATTTGAAGTTACAATAGCATCAATGAGTATTGTTCCTGTCTTATTGGGATTAATTGGACTACTGATTTTGCTACCTACCCCAAATACAATTCAAGGATATATCTTGTTTCTAATTATTCCAGCAATGATGAAAGACGTTAGTGCAATATCTGGACTAATCCACCATAGATTTGGTTCTGGGGAAAAACCTGGATTAATGGTTTTGTTAATGATACCATTTGCATGGGTTCTGTTGACCTTATGTAGTGCAGTAGAAGCTACAACATTAGAGGCGATGAGAGAAGCGTGGACTGGAGTAATCATTGCATTTGCGACTAACATTGGCTTGTTTTTACTTGCATGGGCTCTCCATGAATGAAAGGATACGATGATTCAAACATTATCCACTTGTGGGGCAGTTATGAGCGCAACCCGTAACATTGCTCTTGCGCTTATTATTTCCGGATTACTCGGCTTCATGGTTACGATTTGGATGGCTTTGATTGAAGCCCCAAGTATGGGAGATGATTGGAATGCTCCCGAATCATATCGAATACTGTTTGTTCATGTTCCATTTGCTTGGGTTTCTTTTTCCGGATTTGCTCTTTTATTTGGAGGATCACTAAGTTGGTACATCAATCGTTCTGAACGAGGTTGGAGATTCGCAATTATTGGTGCACAACTTGGATTACTATACTCTCTAGGAGTTTTAATTTCAGGACCCATTTGGGGTGCCGCAGAATGGGGGGTACCTTGGGATTTTCAAGATATTAGGCTGAATAGTTTCGCTGTGTTAGGAGGAATTGCGCTTTTCTTTGCTTTAGGAGAAATAAATTCAGAAGATACAGAACAAAAAAGAGATACCCTCTCTTCTGTTGGAATTTTTGGATTTGGACTTGTTCCCCTCACATACATGGCAACTAGATGGTGGCAGGAACGCCACCCTGGACCTTTGATTGGAGGAGGTAATGAAGACAGTGGAGTAGACTCATCGATACTATTGATATGGATGATAGGTGCGGCTTCGATGCAGGTCCTTTTTGTTGGGCAAGCTCTAATGACTAACCAACTGCTAAAAACCGAACAACAATTAGAGAATTTACTATCCAAATTGGAGGATTCAATATGAATGACATGGTCGCTCTTGCAACTGCATATCTTGCACTTATCGCTTTACTTATCGGACACTCTATTCATACATCTAGAAGACTTAAGTCAGTCGAAGAAAGATTGGCTGCCGCTTTAGAAGCAAATGAAAGACGTGAGAAAAAACGTAGTGATTTTGACCATAATCAGGAAGAATGATGACCAATCGCTTGAAGTTGGGCAAGTGACCCCATTGGATTGAGGGGGAACATATGTCTAAGGGGAATCCTTTCTGTATCGCTTGTGGAAATCCCCCTCCACTCACTAAAGAAAGGTTGTGTGAATCCTGTTTTAGGGTTAGAAATCACCTCTCAGAATTCCCTGAAAGAATTCAACAAACTCGATGTCCAAAATGTGAAATGATTCTCATCGATGGACGATTCGGAAGAATGGATCACGATGATTTAATGGAATATAGAGCGATGGAATCTCTGACTGTACATCCGGATGCAGAAAACCTTGACTTGGAATTACATGCAGAATTGATTGATGATAGAACTTCAAGATTGACAATTGGAGTAAAAGGGGAAATTGAAGGATTTGGATTTGAAGATAATCATGATGCTTTGGTACAAACATCAAATGGAGTATGTCAAACATGCACTCGTAAAGCTGGGGCATATTTTGAAGCAGTGATGCAACTAAGATCTGCAGGGCGACGACTAGAAGAAAAAGAAGTAAAGGAACTAAGAATGTCCCTTGATGAAATGTTGGTAGATTCTCCTGAAGATCCTATGTTCTTTATCACAAAAGAGGGACCAGTTACTGGAGGTTGGGACCTTCAATTAGGGTCCAAAGCCATGGCAAGATTGTGGGGTAGAAAGTTAGTAAACGCCTATGGAGGACAAACTAAGGAAACATCTACAACCGTTGGACACAAAGATGGAGTAGATATAACTAGACTTACATTACTATATCGAAAACCAGCATATGGGATAGGAGATGTTATTCGGTTTAGAAAGAGATTGTGGCGAATAGACACATGGCAAAAAGATGGTCCTATCTTATTGGCAATGGACAGATATGAACGAACTGGAGCCTCTTGGAGGGACTTGGAGAAATGCGTAGTTATTTCTCAGAAAAAAGAACACTATGCTGTGGACATCTTACGACGTGATGACTCAGCCGTTGAAATTCTTGACCCGAATGATTTCACTGTTAGGACTTTATCAAGCGCGTACGATATTGGCTCCGAGGACACAAAAGTCCGCATCTGTTTGATAGAGGGGGAATGGACCTGCATACCCCGTACAAGGGGCGAACAGGGGGCAGAATAAGATGGGATTAGACCCAAATATGGAAGATTTAGCCAGGAGACTTGATCCATCAGACATGATTGGTTGGACGAGTAAATTCCCAAATGCCCTACGTTCTTCCTTAACTAGAGATATCGGATTAGATGTTGAAAATGATTGGTCGGGAATATTATGCCTTGGAGTAGGTGGATCAGGAGCAGGTGGGATGTTATTATCTGATATCTCGAATCAAGAGGGCGGCCTACCTTTTGTTAGTTGGAAAGATTACGGCCTGCCTTCATGGTGGGGTCCAGATTGGTTAATTTTAGCAACTTCCTACTCAGGAAATACAGAGGAAACACTACATGGAGTTAATTTAGCAATTCAAGAGGGAGGTACAATCATTGGAATTTCATCTGGAGGGAGATTAGAAGAAATTCTTAACGGGCAAGAAAATTCAGTTTGGATAGATGTCCCTAGTGGCCAGCCACCAAGAAGTGCAATAGGACATATCTTTGGAACTCAACTAAACATTTGTTGGTCGATGGGGCTACTCCCAAAGCAAAATGAACAAGAAATCGAAGATATGTTACAGCGTCTTGAACAATCTTCGAAGATGTTGGATATTGTAAATGGAGACGGGGGGATAGTAGAAATCGCAAAACAAATACATGAAAAACGGATACAAATAATGTCTAATCCATCATTAGGAACCATAGGATACAGAGCTAGAACTCAATTCAATGAAAATTCAGGAATATTCGCTACATCCTCAATCCTTCCTGAACTACATCACAACGAAATCGTTGCTTGGGGCGATGAAAAAATAAGGTCTGAAGTTCATCTCATTATTTTCGTTTGGAATGGTATGGATGAAAGAATAGGAATTAGAACTGAATGGACACTGGAAAATTTGGACGATGTCCCTACTACAATTCTAGAATGTCAAGGTGAAAGTCTCACTGAATGCATCCTCCACGGAGCCCATATCAGTGATTGGTTATCTATCGCGTTAGCACTTCTAAGAGGTAAAGATCCAACGAGCATAGGCCCAATTAATGATCTCAAGAATCATCTTTCCAATATTCCAATGGATCAATAAAGTGGACCTAGTACTAATCTTGGATCAGGAAATACCGAAAGTGCCCACTCTCTATCATCTGGATGAACAACCCCTGGAAGATCGTGACCTTTTGGTTCAATAAAAGAAAGCTGAAAATGCAGATGTGGTGGCCAACCCCCATTCTCTTCCTCTGAGCCAAATCTACCAATCAATTGTCCAATTCCAATAAAATCACCCACATTCCACGAATCAGTGGTCATTTCATCAAGATGGCCATATAATGCCCACACCTCATGTCCATCTATAGTGTGCTTTGTGACTAAGGTATGACCATAATCGCCTGGTTTCGGATTATAACCGACTGCGAAAACTTCGCCTTCAAAGAATGCATACACAGGAGTCCCCACTGGCCCTCCTAAATCCAATCCAACATGCACTGACCTTCCATCACTAAACAAATCAGTAGTGTAAATTGTTCTAAGTTCATCATATCTTCCTATTGTCCAATCTGAACCTTCGATTCCATAGTTGGATGGACCGGTCAAATCGAGAACTGTTGGCTTTTCTGGAAATAGTACAACGGGATGAAATGTTTCACGATCCCACCGCAACATAACCTATCCGAGGAGGGAATCCGCTATGAGGGTCCTCATCCGTCAAAGTACAGGGGGGCCTTGAAGATGGAGGGCGATTTTCTCAGACAAGTTGTTGCAATCATCCTGTTAATTGCTCCATGTCTATTGATGTCAGATAGATTTCTAAATCGTTTGGATCCTGCCCGTACAGATACTCAGAGATTACTAACTGTTCCAGGGATTTCTCTATTCTTTATGCTTGGAATAACAGGATGGAGTGTTCTTCTTTTCGGAGAATTAAGAATAATCTCCATATTCTTAGTCTGGTTAATAATGGAAATTTCTTCTAGAAAATTAACCTCAAGACCTGATGAAACCGAACGAATTTTAAGTCCCTGGGAAAAATTAGAGACAGCAATAGAACGATCTGAAAGAGGGAGTAAGTCTTCCGAATTGAAGAATATAGAATTACAACAAAATTTGCAAAAATGGACGATTTCAACCGATGATTTGTGGATCATTATTGCTTCAATTGCTGGAATAATCGGTTTGTTATTACCTCATTTTCTCTTTGTTGAACCACTTGGAATTGATTGGATTGGGTTTGCTACTCTGGCAGACACCTTGGCATCTACAGGTTCCACTGAACTGCCTCCCCCCAGTATAGGAAACTGGACATATCCGCCATCCCTTCCTTCAACAGCTGCATTGATTATGACACTTACTGGAATAGACTCAGCCACATCTGTATCTCTTATTGGCCATTTAGGATTGGGACTATTGTGTGCTAGTTTAGCCGGAGTTTTCTCACGTTTTGGAGCAGGGGGTTCTATGTTGGTTTCTTTGGTATTAAGCGCTGGATTATTTGCAAAAATGTTTGATTCAGGCTATCCAACAGTACTATCACAATTGGGATTGATTCTAGGTTTACTAGTAGTAATGAACAACGAAAAAAGAACTCCAAAGCAAGATTCTATGGCAATTCTTGCTGTTGCATTTGCAGGAGTAATTCACCCTAGTGGGGCTATCTATCTAATCCTTCTAATCATAGGTAGAATACTAGTTCGAGCAAATGT
This sequence comes from Euryarchaeota archaeon UBA39, assembly GCA_002503045.1. Classification (GTDB taxonomy): domain Archaea; phylum Thermoplasmatota; class Poseidoniia; order Poseidoniales; family Thalassarchaeaceae; genus MGIIb-N2. The sequence continues at coordinate 13,146 of DAQW01000096.1, forward strand.
AAATGGAGATAATATAGAAAGGAATAATGTAATTCTTGGTTCAAGTTTGCTAATCGGCGTTTCTCTCTTTATTGCCGCGGGAATTTTTGCACCTCGTGTTCAGGATGAAGTAATTCTCGCAGAATATGGGTGGCAAGGGGGATTGGACTTAATCAAATGGAATGGGCCCCTAATTTTATTGGCAATTTGGGGGGGCTGGAGAAGTAGAAATTCATTAGAAGGAAAGGTAATGATAACTTGGTTTTTATTGATTTGGATTCTAAGTTTAATCCACCTTTTGGAGGGGATAGTAGGAATTGGATTGTTGACACTAATTTCATACATTCTCTACAGTATGTCAATGCATGGATTCCATATTCCTCTAGCAGCTTTAGGGGCTTTAGGAATGGCCCCTTCAATCAGATTAAGAATGATGAAAGAAAGAGAAAAAATAATTCAAAATGAAGAAGAATCGGGAGAAAAATTTCATTCTCCTCCTAAACAATTACCTGAATTTATTCTCCAATTTTCTTTTGCAATTTGCGCTTCGATGTTATTACTAACAATTGGTTGGTTTACTACATTGCAACAACACCCTGAACTATGGGTCCGAACTGATGGTGATAGAACAATTCACGAATCAATAGACCTTCCAGATGATGCGATCGTTTTCATTGAAAACCGACCATGGGGCTACCTCATTGATGTAGATGGAGAATTACGTAGAACCGCATTTCCTAATCTAGGCATTCTAGAAGTGGAAGAAAGTATACAATTTCAAACCTATAATGCAATTCTAAACGATGACCCCAAACGTTTGAAAAATTTAGGAATTACTCATGCAATATCAAGCCCAAGAGGCGAAGTGGGTTTTCTACTAGCAACTTCAGATTATTGGTCAATACTTTCAGAACAAGAAGGGAGTAAGATTTGGGAATTTCACGAAACTCCTAATCAAGAATCTACAAGAGAAGTTTTGATAATTGGGCTTAATGAAAATTCATGTCAAGAAGGGTGCGATTGGAGAACCTCTCCTTGGACAGGCCTATATGATTGGACAGATACATCTGTATCTGAAAATCGTTCATTTCTTTCTGATGGTTCAATATCTATGGAAATTGAAACAACAAGAGGGATGAGATCCTCGATGGTGAGAGTTTCAGCATTAATCGAAGCGCCACCAGATCAAGTTGTTTCAATCACTGCTTCGAGTAATGATAATTCGACTACAATTCAAAGAAATACTGTCGGTTCGGTTCAAATGATTAGTACACTAATCAATGTAGGAGATGACGGAGTTGTGTCAATAGAAATAGAAGCAGATACGGATAACAAAAAATGGATTAATCCAACTGGTGTATCTGGAAGAGGGGATCGACTGATTGATTCAAATGGAGTCTGGATTCACTGGCTCGAAATAATAGAAATCTGAGGTGCAATAATGGAAACACTCGGGATTACTATTTTACTTCCTACACTTGATGAAGCAAAGGCTTTGAGAAAGGTAGTAGAACGAATCCCATTTGAACAAATTACTGCAGATGGATGGAATATTCGAATTGTTGTAGTTGATGGTGGTTCAACTGATGGGACATTAGAACTAGCCAGTGAATTAAATTGTCAAATTATAGAACAACATGGAGGGGCTGGAAAAGGAAGAGGTTTGAGAGAAGCATTTGAAAATTTCATGAGTTCTAATGATGCGGCATTGGTAATGATGGACGCAGATGGAACATATCGACCGGAAGAAATACCTCAATTACTTCGAAAATTGGAGCAAGAGAAAGCAGATATTGTCATTGGTTCAAGAATGAAAGGTTGGATTGAAGATGGGGCGATGACGAGAAGAAATTGGGTCGGAAACCATATTCTAACTTGGTTGGCTGTTTTCTTACATAGAACATACATCTCAGACCTGTGTACTGGATTTTGGGCACTAAATAGAAATTCAATTAAGCTAATGAAACTAAACTCAATCGGATTTGAAATCGAAGCGGAAATGTATGCATCTGCAGCACATAACAATCTTGAAATTCGTGAAATTCCAATTCATTATGACAAAAGAATTGGTCGTTCAAAACTAGGTTCGATTGGTGATGGAATTCGTATTGCCATGAAAATAATTAGAAGAAAATTTGTTCGGACTCCAATTTCATAACAATAATTCTTGTAAATTGGCTGTAAAGTTTTGAGACGGCGTCCAACCAATTGCTTTATTCAATGAATCAAAAGAACCTAAACTGTGTAAAATATCTCCTTCTCTAGGTGATTCAAACACAATATCAATCTCATTATTAGAAAATTGAGAAAATGCTTCTACTATCTCTAACAAAGTCATTGATTTACCAGAACAAACATTGAATTTATTGCCCGAAATAATTGAATTTAAACCATTTTTTTCTAGTTCTTCAAGACATCCGATAAATGCCGAAACTACATCTTTTACATGTACAAAATCACGTGACTGTGTTCCGTCACCAAATATTCTTAACGGTTTTTCATTTCGAATTCCATCGGAAAATATTGTTAAAACTCCACTGTAAGGCGAATCCCTTTTCTGCCCTACTCCAAAGACATTGAATAGCCGTAATGAGCAAACTGGTGTATTTCGAATAGAAAGAAGTGAATCCTCGGCTCTTTGTTTATCTAAACCATAATTCCCGATTGGTTGAATAGATGATTCTTCGATTAGAGGTAATTGATTAGGTACACCATATAATGCCGAAGTGGAAGCTTGAATAATTGCTGATACGCCCAATTTCGAGGCTTCTGTAAAGAGATCTTGGGCAGCAAAATAATTGATACGGGAACTTAATTTTGGTTTATTTTCACACAATGGTACTGATGCTATTGCTGCCAAATTAATTACAGATGTAACTTGATTGAGGGCCTTTTCCCGTACTGACGAATCAGCTATATCTCCCGAAATAACTGTCAATAAGGGATGAGATGGCAAGGGTAGGCCCGAAGAAAAATCATCCAATACTACGACCCTTCTACCTTGAGAAAGTAGTGCAGAAGTTAGGTAGTGCCCAATAAAACCGGCTCCACCAGTAACTAGAACCGAATCTGAGCCCATGAGGTCCTGTAGAAGGGATTCGATATAATGTAAATCCAATAGGAGGGGGATGAGCGACGATTCAAAAGTGAATATGACCAGCGCGTTTCATCATGATAAGCCAAAAGTTGGGATGCATCATCCTTGGTTCAGGGGGATTGGTGTCGCAAAGATTTCAACAACGTCTTTGCAATCATCCTTTTTTTGAGTTGGCCGGTATTGTTGGATCACCTAATTCAGTCGGAAAAAGGCTTTTGGATCAATCATGGTATCTTGATGAAGATAGGCCACCTCTCCCAGATTTAACTATCCTTGACATGAAAGAAGGGATTGAATTGGCAAAGAGAAAAAAAGTTCAGATTGTATTTAGTGCATTACCATCTGAGATTGCTGGTAAATCTGAACCATTATTTGTTCAATCAGGATGTAGAGTATATTCGAATGCGTCATATCATAGAATGATGAATGATGTGCCACTTGTTATTCCAGAAGTAAACTCGAAACATTTAGACAAATTAGATTTGGATGAATCTGGAATAATATGTTCAACGAATTGTACGGTAATGCCAATTGCATTATCGATAAAACCCATTCATGATTCATTGAAAATCAAAAATATCTCAATTCAAACAGAACAATCGGTTTCTGGAGGAGGGCTTGAATTATTGATTGCTACGCGATCAGGTAAACAGCCATCACCACAAATCCCTGGAGAAGCAATGAAAATTGAAGAGGAATTGATGCGTTTATTGTCTCATTATGAAGATGGTAGTGAGATAAATCCTAAATTTAATGTCGATGTGACTTGTGAGCGAGTAAAACGAGATTTTGGACATATAGTACATATCCAAATAGAAACAGATTCAAACATTGACAAAGAATGGATAATTGAACAATGGAAGAAAACATCACCAAGTATTTGCAATGGTTTGCCTTCATCTCCTACTGAATATATCATAATCAAACAATCAATCGACCCAGACAAAGATCGGTGGGCTGGTTCAAACAATAACGATAGTAATCCTGCCGAAAATCTGCATATCGGCATGCCAATCATCGTAACAATTCCAGAAATTTCGGGTAAAATTATCCAATGGTCAGCATACTCTGAAAATACAATAAGAGGGGCAGCAGGGGGTTGTGTACTTCTGGCTGAAATGGATTCAATTCGGCGAGGAGTAATTCCTACAACATCTTCGGGTGAGGGCTATAACCAACTTTGATGTCCAACAGATATGGCTGCTCCAAAAATGACCCGTGGGTCTTTACGAGGACTGGCAGGATCAGAAGAAAAAAATGGAAGAAATCGATTGATTCTCTTGATGCCACGATCTTTTCGTCCAGAATATGAGTTGATTGTAGAAGAGGTAGAAAATAATGAAGATGTCTTCTCCACCTATATTCGTCCCCGTTCAAATCTTGAAGAAATAGAACAAGCTGGATTTGACCCATTTAGACATAGTATTCACCTTATTGATATAGCTACTAAAGATCTAGGACTTTGGATGAAGCCACTTGTTTCCACAGGCTGGACACGTTCAGAAATTGAAACTAGCCCCACTTCAAATTGTGACTTTACCACATGCTCTTGGACTTGTTTTAAACATCCCGAAGCGTCGGATTCCTCAACTATTCTTCTCCCATTTGACCCTCTTGATTTCAATGGAAAATGCTTCACTCATCCTTCAACAGGTGAACAAAAAGATCTCTCTTCTGAAATTCAGAATGTAGTTGTTGAAGAAAAAACAATTGAAGAACCAGAAATGGAAGAAATTGATGATACTGAGGAAGAAGTAACTGAGATTATAGCAGAAGAAAACACTGAATCTCCAATGAAGGTAGAAGTTAGACAAACAATTGAGATGTTGAAAGCAGATGGTTTGGATATGACGGAAATAATGGAACATCCAAAATTCTTAGATGTTTCAGAAAGAGCATCTGTCGCAGGGATTGATGTCTGGACTATGGTAGTTGGAATGTTCCAGTAACGAAGGTTCATACGCATCCATGGAGTGTTACGGTCATGGTGTATTGTACAGAGTGTGGCAGGGAACAGGCAGACATGGCCAAATTCTGCCGATATTGTGGAGAACGTATGCCGGGATTGGATCTTACTGCCCAACTCAAACGAGAAGCAGCAGCAATCCAACAAGCAAAATCAGGAACGAGTAATGTTCCACAAACCCCATCAAACCCGCAACAACCTGTAAACGATAGTTTTCGCACTGGAACTCGCCTAGGTGGCGCTTGATTGATGCGTCATAACCTCTACCGAAGGTCATGAGACTACGGCATCTGGCAATGGCTCTCTCAAATTTGCCGGCTCATCCGTTCAGAGAACCCGCACTTGAGCAATATGGCACAGATGGAGAAACCGCTGCAAGATGGTTATTTTCTATAAATGCAGAAGACCCATTTGAAGAAACTGATGGAGTGATTGACCTCGGTGCAGGAAATGGGATTCTTGGGATAGGTGCACTTCTTCTAGGTGCACCAAATGCAATATTTGTAGAAATTGATGAAGAAGTATGTAAGATGCTCCAAGATGCAATCGCATCATTGGATTTAGGGGGCAGATGTAGGATTCTCAATGGAGATGTTCGATCAGTTAATCATGATGAAATCAAACGAGATATCGTAATCATGAATCCACCCTGGGGTAGACAAACTCCTCGAGCTGATAGACCATTTCTCGATACTGCTGCCAGATGTGCTAATGAATCAATTCATCTATTACATGGTAGAGGAGCACAACATATCGAACAATGGGCAGAGACAGCAGGATGGGTTGCGAAAAGATGGATGGATGTAGATCTCCCCATGCCTCCAATATACTCACATCATACCAAGAAAAGGAGTTCGACTGAGGCTGCAATGTGGTGGATTAAGCGGCCGGCGCGTTGATAGGGAACCGTCCAGTCGCTGATAGCATGAGCCCCTCAGATGGTTCGTTTGTCACACCTGGAACAAGTCTCTCCTTGGATGACGATGCAGTAACCGGTTCAGGTATTGGAAGGCATCAAAATCAATGGGTTGCTCTACGTTCAGGAACCCTTAGTCTTGGAGATGAACTTGTAGATGTAATATCATCAGTATCCACTCCTATGATTCCTCAAGAAGGTGAAGTAATCATTGGTCGAGTTTCACGACTACATTCTAAAACTGCTGAGATTGAAATTCTACATATTGAAGGTAGAGAGAATCCTAATCGAACTCAAGACGCTCTCCATAGGACTGCCGATATTTTTGTTTCTGAAATTGTAGATCGATTTATGCCATCCCCTGGAGATGGTATGAGGAGCAGAGATATCGTCCGAGCTAAGGTCATTAAATCCGAGCCGATGGTAAAGGCTTCTTGCAAAGGTGATCCTGCTTTAGGAGTCTTGCATGCTATCTGTCCAGTCTGTGGAATATTGCTGGAAGTTAGTGATAAAACACCCGATCAAAATGTAACTTGTGGTAGATGTGATTATTCAGGGTATCGTGCTCTATCAAATGGTTATGGATATGGGCATATTATTCCTGATGGAATAGACATCTCTCCTCTTAATCGAGGAGGTGAAAGATGGACTGAAGAAATGGATGGGCGTTTAGGGCATGATGGTGCACGCCCTTATCTTTCTCCTATGGCGGATTACCGACGGGGAGAAAACCACAAAATGCCAGATTCTCAAATCAGAAGACCAACAGGTAGAGATGGGCGTCCAAGAAGAGAGATGCATGCAACAACTTGTACACTTTGTGGAACTGCAACAAAAGTACCCTTTGAACCAACACCTGGAAAGCCAATTCGATGCAGAGATTGTATGGACAAAATCAAATCTGGTGAAGCTACTAAAGAAGAGTTAGCGAAGGAAAGAGAACTGATTAACAAAATGAAGCATGAGGCAGAAAAAGCTGCTGGCCTGAAGGTGTTTGTAGGTGGTTTACCTCATAGTGCAACTGAAGAAGAGATTAGAGAAGTCGTTGAACCTCACGGCTCTCTCAAAAAGGTAGACATTGTAACTGATCGAGAAGGTTCTCCCAAAGGATTCGGATTCATTGTTTTCGACGATCCTGAACAAGGAAGAGCAGCAATCAAGGCAATGAAAGATATCAAATTAGGCGGAAGACGACTCCGATTCGAAGAAGCAAACTCCGGTGGAGGAGGAAGAGGAGGCCGTGGAAACGGTAAAGGTCGTGGAGACCGTAGGCGTAGAAACTGAATTTACGCTTAGGATGATAGCCTAATACCCTTCAAGAGAGATTGAGTGGGACGAATGACTTGGTTAGTCATTGACGGATATGAAGATGAACCCGCAGCATTCGGTGTACCCCCCTATATCGGATTCCATATCCGTTACGTCTGTGGTTTGCTACGCTCAAAAAACGTTGATTATGAATTCATTACAATTGATCAATGGAGATTAGGTGAAAGGCCACAGAGTATCAAAGATGGGACCTTGGAAGGAATTGTATTAATTGCTGGAGCCGTTGTTCCAGGGAAATATCTCAGAGGAACTCCCATTTCTTTGAAAGAAACCGATGCTATGATTCGATCTTTTCCAAGAGAAATACCAATTGTAGCCGGAGGTTGGGCAATTAGAGGATGGAGGCAACAAGGATGGAGCCCCCTTAGAAAGGGGTTGTTTCTTGCGGTTCAAGATACAGATGCAACATTGAATCATTTTCTGGAAAATGGAGAATGGGCCCACAGAAGGAGAACTAGTGAACAGTGGTCAAAATGGGCTAGAGAAGGTGCCGCTAGTTTGGCTGTAAATCATCATCCAGATATTGGTACTGAAGAAAGGCCAGGGCCACTTACCTACGAAGTTGAAGTCTACCAAGGATGTGTTCGTTACAAAAGAGGTTGTAAATTTTGTATTGAACCAAAGAAAGGAGTGCCACTTTGGAGGTCTCCTGAAGATGTAATTGAAGAAATTAGAATCGCAGCGGATAACGGAGTCACACATGTTCGACTTGGAGGTATGACTGACGTTTTTACCTACATGGCAGATGGAGTTGTTGAACTAGAATATCCCGTCCCAAATCCAGAACCAATCGCTAAACTTCTTCATGGTATTAGAAATGATGAACGAATCAAAACTCTTCATGTAGATAATGGAAATCCTAGCATAATTGCAGAAAATTTAGAACCTTCTGAAGAAATAACAAAAACACTTGTTGATACACTTTCTGATGGTGCAGTTCTATCATTCGGACTTGAATCTGCAGACCCTAAAGTACATGTTGAAAATTGGTTGAACTGTGATTCTAAACAATTACATACAGCAATAGAATTAATCAATAAATATGGTAAAAAAAGAGGTGAAAGGGGTCTTCCAAAACTTCTTCCAGGATTGAATTTTATTGCTGGTCTAAGGGGAGAAACTGACGAATCATACAAATTCAATCAAGAACTATTAGAATCTCTGAAACGTTCAGGATTGTGGATTAGAAGGATCAATATTCGCCAAGTGGAAGGAAAGGGTTTCCAAGAAGTAAATGAAAAACCATTTAGGAAATTCAAGGAATGGGTTAGAGAAGAAATAGATACACATTTGTTACAAGAAATGTTTCCGATAGGCCAGCGACTTAATGAGATATATTGGGAAGCCCATGATGGTCGAACTCGCCTACCTCGACATATCAAAAATGAGATTCATCGTGACCCATCAATTTATGGAAAACCAGGATTAACAATGGGAAGACAAATTGGAGCATATCCTATTCTTATGGGAGTGAACTACCACATTCCTCTCGAAACAAGTAGCGATGTGATTGTTACTGGGCATGGTTCGAGAAGCCTTACAGGAGTGGAAATAGGATTAGACCCAAATTCAATGACTGAACGTCAATTTAGATCTATACCCGGAATAGGTGACAAAGCAGCATGGAAAATTGTTTCAACCAGAGCAAATAGGTTATCATCTAATCCAGACTTACTAGCATTTGAAAATATTTCAGATGTTTTTGATACATCAGATATTCATATGCCTGAATTAGCAAATTTGGTGATGGAGGTGAAGAATTGAATATAGTAGACCAGTTGTTAGAAAATGCAGATAAACTTAGGAAAGATGCGAATGGAATCATCCCAAAATTGATTAAAGATTCATCAAAAATTGAATTCGCATACAATCCTTTGGAATATGCATGGAATCCACATTCTGAATACATTAGAAGACATGGAGCTATGGGGGCAAAGACTCTGCTTGTGGGGATGAATCCGGGCCATGGAATGGGGAATACTGGAGTCCCATTTGGTTGCCCAAAAATGGTGCGAGAGATTTTGAAAATTACAGGATTGGAAGTTGGATCGCCAGTAAATACTCACCCAAAACGACAGGTGATAGGCCTAGAACACCCAAAACCAGAAGTTTCAGGAACGAGAATTTGGGGCGCATTATCTGAAATATATGGGCCAGAAAATGCAGCCGGAGCAGAAGTTTTCATTGTAAATCACTGCCCACTTTGGATGTTTGATGAAAACGGTCGAAACATCACTCCTGACAAATTGACTGGAGATGTTTCTACTCAATTGACAGAAATTTGTGACCAACACTTGAGAATGGTTGTAGAAATTCTACAAATACAACGGGTGATTGGAGTTGGTAGATACGCCCAAAAAAGAATAAAAGAGATTTTCAAAGGTGAAGAAGGCCCCAAATTAGATGGGATCCCTCATCCAAGTCCTGCAAACCCATTCGCAAATCGTAATGGAGGAGCAGATTGGAGAAATGCATTCAAAGAGGCTTTAAAACACTCATGAACGATTGCGGATTAACCTCAAACAAATAACACTAAAAATCGTTAGAGCAACAAGAGTTGTCCAATCGAAAACATACTGCTGTTCAAGAACAATTGTATCCGTAGATTGTTGACCTGGGCCTCCGCCCCCTCCCCCGCCGCATCCGTCTGGAGGTGGAGCTATGCCTGGACCCCAAGTTTCTCCATGTCCTGCACATGGATCTCCGCCTTCTCCGCCACCATCAGAGACTTCTCCATAATAACAAATCAAAAAGTATGGGAAACCCATTTCTCCAATGCCGTTTTCTATAGTACTATGGTAATGATATATCCCCTGTGGAAAATCAGGTGTGGGACCAAAATGACCATTGCAAACATCCAAATGACCTAATCCCTGAACATATTCGTAATCATCAATTCCATTGTATCCCGTTTCTCCAGCCTTCAAACGATATGACGATTTCATCTCTACAATTTGTCCTGTGCCATCGTCCCCATATACGCCATAAATTGGATATCCATCGAATGCTACTCCTATTACATCAGAGGCTTCTCCTGTATTTGTTGAAGATGGGAATGAATAGTCTCTCCAACCTTCTCCAGCCGTTTCATTAGGGTGCCAATGGACACAGTTTCCATCAGCGTGGTAGTGATATACTCCTCCTGGACCAGAATGCCCATGACAGAGACCTAGCCAAATATGTTGTCTGTTTTCTTCGTAAACTCCTTCATTTGAGGCAACAGCATCTCCCCCAGGTCCGTCTTCAGGACCAAAAATAGGTACTCCATTGATTGCAATTGCAATATCTCCTCTATCAGCTGCACACTGATAATCCCCATTAGCTTCTGGACAATTAGCTGAATTATGTCCACCAGTAGTATCATTGGTTGGTGAACGAGGAACTACCCATGTGTATGACTGAGCAGATGTACAACATCCCGGACCAGATTCTAAATCATGATTTGGAATTCCATTAGTACTAATTGTTACAGTTTCATTTTCCAAAGTAATAGTTACTTCACAGACATGATTATCATCACCTGAGGTATTATAATCATCAACCCCAACTCCAGTTCCATTTTGACAGAGGAATTTATCCACCCAAAAAAGACCTAAGTCGGAGGGATCGTAAACATTACCATCTACTGCATCACAACCATTTGGAATCCCATCGCCATCTGAATCAATATTATCGTCAAAACCAGGACATTGGTCATTATCGTCATTTACTCCATCATTATCATCGTCATCGTCACAGCCATCTGGAGTACCATCACTATCCCAATCTGTATTGTCATCGTGGCCTTCACAAACATCTGAACCATCATCTACACCATCTCCATCAGAATCAGGTAATGCATCGTCGAATACAATATCAATTGAAATCTCATCTTCAAAGATTATCTCATTCATTCCCACTGTTTGTTCTTCTCCATTAATGGTGATTGTAACATTGTCCATATCATTGAACAACTGGTCAAATATAGTAGAATCTGTTTCCGAAATATTCCAAACTGCAAAGAATAAAGATAGATTGAGAGTCATTGGATCATATGTTTCAATGTGTAATTTACCAGTATCGTCATGTGTATGCAAAAGATGCATTGCATTTGGACAGGCTGAAGTATCAATTCCCATGTTATTTGGAATCGGAATCTCAGAACCCCTGACTGTTATCTTAAGCCATGGATGTATATGCATGGCTAAATTAGAATGACCATCCAAACACTGTTGTGCGAGAGGAATTGGTTCATCAGGGGTATCTGTTGAACCATTTGAATCATTATCTGAATTCGAATTTTCTGTGGTGTTATCGCCATTATCAATAATATCTGATTGGGTCTCATTTGAGACCGTGGAATTTGTTGATTCATTGCTACCTGTATCTTCAGATTCATTCAAAATTTGTTCATTATGATTGATAATTTCTCCAGAGTTTGTATCATTATCAGAATCATCAGAAGGAGAGTCACTATCTGAGAATAAGTAGACTGCACCACCTCCTGCAAATAAACCAAATAAGAAGATAATGCCAATTAAAATAGCAGAAGTATTGGTAGACATAGCCGAAAACAATGAGCATTAGCATATAATGAAATTGGGCTGATGTTCGTAATTTAGATAAAAAAAACGATATTTTATTCGGCGCATCCTTCATGAGTCCCCCCCTCTGTCGAACTAAGAGTGAGCACCATGTGGAACCCCCCTCCAGAAGCGCTGAAGCCCGTACCCCTTGATCGAGATTGGTCCAAACCTGACGACAAATATGGTGACCCAAAGACACTGTATGATATGGTTAGAAAATCGGTTGACCTTTGGGGTGCAGACACCATTCAGTGTACTTATGTTCCAAGTGAAGGAATGGAAAGAGTGCCAATTACTAGAGGGCAATTCCATGACAATGTTCAGGCTCTTGCTGCTGGAATGAGAGCAGCTGGAGTGAAAGAAGATGACAGAGTATTGCAAATCGTTGATACTAGTCCTCAATTCGCTATGATTTTCTATGCTGCAAATATGATTGGTGCAGCAGCATCCGCAGTATACACGAACATGAAGATGAAAGAATCTGTCTATTGTTATGATTTAGCTACTCCTTCAATTTTGTTCGTTGCAAATTCATCACTTCTTACCAGTTTCGCTGAAAATAAAGGTGATTCTGAATGGCCTATCGGTGGAGTCGTAATTCTCGATAATGAAATGCCTGAAACAATGCCTGAAGGAGTTAACGTCAGCACATGGATGGATTTCATCAATGCAGGTCGTGCTGCTGAACCAGTAAATGACCCATGTATGGATCATACCAAACTAGCAAGTCTAATCTTTACATCTGGAACTAGTGGAGTTCCTAAAGCAGTAATGCTGTCTAACTGGAATGTATTGCACAATATTCTCGCTATCCAAGGTAGAGCTCCACTTTATCCTGGCCGAAGAACAGCATGTTTCCTACCCTTTGCGCACTCCCTTGCTCAAGCAGGAGATATGAGTGCAATGATTTACTTTGGATGTGAAGTCCACTTCGTGTCTGATTTACTAAATCTAGTAAATGAAGTACAAGTCATTAAACCACATATTATGTTGTGTGTTCCACGAGTACTGAATCGATTCCATAGTAGAATAATGGCCGGAATAGAAGAAGGATCTGGACTGAAAAAGAAGTTAGCAAAATCCGCTTTGGCTACGGCTAAAAAGCGTACTCTTGCAGCACCTACTGAGATGATTGCAGTACCCCCTAAGGGAATGAAAGATAAGATTCTAACCAAACTCGCAATCACAAAAATTCGAGAACGCCTCGGAGGAGAACTCGATTTGATGATAAGTGGTGGAGCGCCTCTAGATCCCGAAATCGCTCTTTTCGTAAACTGTCTTGGAATCAGTGTTCTAGAAGGATATGGACTTTCAGAAACCGCTCCATTGGTTACCTTAAACGGATGGGAAGATGATTATGCTTCAATGTCTGGAACAGTAGGACGAGCAATTCCAGGAGTTGAAGTTATCATTGACCAAGATGCATGGGATGATCCAGATTCTGAAGATGGTGAAATCGTAGTGAGAGGTCCAAACGTAATGATGGGGTATTGGAATAATCTTGAGGCAACAAATGAGGTAATCATGGAAGATGGGACCTTTAGAACTGGAGATTTGGGCAGATTAGTTGATGGATTCCTAAAGATTACTGGAAGAGTCAAGGAACAATTCAAGTTACAGAATGGAAAGTACGTGGCTCCTTCTCCATTAGAAGAGCAGTTGAAACTCTCTCCATTAATCGAGCAAGCATCAATTGATGGAAGAGGAAAAGTATCAACATACGTTATTATTCAACCAAATGAACAAGCAATGATGCAGGCAATGTCAGCTGAAGGAATGTCAAAAAGTGATTTTGAAGCGGCGTGTTCAGACCCTACAGTTGGAGAATGGATGCTTGGAAAACTCAGCTCTGAAATCATGGAACCTCAGAAATGGAAAGGATTTGAGAAACCGAAGACCATCATTATCGACCACAGAGAATGGACAACTGAAGATGTGCTTACTCCAAAAATGTCGGTAAAGCGACGAGTTCTTGAAGATCGATTCAAGGACAAAATTGCTCAGATTCCCTGAAGGGGCTTAGCCTGAATGACTCCAGAGGAATGGGCGGGCCTAGCCCTAGTCTGTGCTTTGGGAGCAATGTCCCCAGGTCCTTCGTTAGCATTTGTTCTACGAAATACAATTAGTGGAGGAAGACAACGAGGACTTACAACTGCCATAGGTCATGGAATTGGAATCGGATTATACGCTATTGCATTCATAGCAGTACTTTCGGGAATACTAGATTCATTTCCAAGTATTGAAAGTGCACTAAGATGGACTGGAGTCATCCTACTGTTACTCTTTGGTGTATTAATGCTCATTTCCCAACCGAAAGAAAAAGCAGAGCAAGAAGATGCACTCTCAGATAATGCATTCTTTGCTGGATTCAGTCTTGCATTTTTTAATCCCAAAATTGCAGCATGGATGGTAGCAGTATACAGCCAATTTGTGCACCTAAATTCATCATTTGGAACAATGGTTGGGATGGGTGTTTTAGCATTTGGAATAGATGCAGGATGGTATGCAATTGTAGCTGTGTTCTTTGGAGGGAGTATTGCTAAGAATCTTCAAAATAAATCACAAATGATCGATAGAATAGTAGGTTGTCTACTAATTTTCTTTGGAATTTATTTAGCACTATAATTCAAAGGTTATCTAAATCATCGGCAGCTGCTTCACGTGTTAACCAATAAATCTGGAAATATGTTCCAGCAGCAGCTGCAATGAATAAAATTGAACGATTAGTAGTTGAAGTTACATCAACAAGTAGCGGACTTGTTGAGCCCCCTACTATAACTGACAAACCCATCATTACACCAATAGCGCCTGCTCCAGATGATGCAAGATACGAGATAATATTCGATTGACTTCGTAATATTCTAGCACCTACTAAAAATCCGACATCAGCAATAATTGCTTTCACAATCATGGATGTAGAGTAATATGGTTCAATGACAGTAAGGGCAACCAAAGTGACTAACAAACCCACTAATCCTCCAACCAACAT
>DAQW01000096.1:27994-28156 GCA_002503045.1 Euryarchaeota archaeon UBA39
TAACCAATAAATCTGGAAATATGTCCCAGCAGCAGCTGCAATGAATAATATTGAACGATTAGTAGTTGAACTTACATCAACAAGTAGTGGACTTGTTGAACCTCCTATGAGAACTGACAAACCCATCATTACACCAATAGCACCTGCTCCAGATGATGCAAG
>DAQW01000102.1:0-21579 GCA_002503045.1 Euryarchaeota archaeon UBA39
AATCTTCATTTTTAGTCCAAAAAAAGCGTTTTTTGATAGTGTTTCAAATTAAACGCACCCATATAGTTATAGGGAAAATAGAGCCTCATATGGAGTACATACAGTGGGGTATGTAAAATGATGACGAAGAAAAACATGACTGCAAGCATTGGATGGCTAGTACTAACGCTATTGATGCTAGGAATGAGTTGGAGCGCCGCAGTATCCCCTGCCACCGATGTGGCTGCGGATTCTGATGAGGTCGGAACTGTCGAAGAGACGTTCGATCCATTGGCGCTACCTGAGAATGACGTGCCAGTTGGCCAGCAGGGGTGGGATCCCTCTGCGGAGTTAATTGGTAGCCGGACCGAGTCGGCCAAGACCTATCTCGGCGATGACGGAGAACGGGTGACGCTGATATCAGCTGGCCCAGTCCATTATCTCGAAGACGGGTCCTGGGCAGACATCGATCTGAATATGGTATCTACTGCCGATGGTTGGGAAGTAACGAAGAACACCTTCGAGACACAATTCTCAGCTGATACTGGTGCTGGAATATCCGTTCAGGTCCATCCGAATGTGGATGATATCCGCTTCGGTGTCAACCCAATACCAATGTGGTTCATGGGTGAAGATTTCAACCCAATGCCGTACATGGATACTCCTTCCCAAGAAGGAATTGAGACAGGTGCAAATGTAATTCGATATCCTCTAACAGACAATGCAGAGGTCGATTACCAAGTTTCTCAGATTGGAGTCAAGCAGACTCTCAACCTACGTGACATGCCTACTGTTCCTGACGGATTTGAGGGTCATTTCGGTCTTCAAGAGACAATGATTCTCCCTAGTGGATATGCTCTATTCATTGGAGATGCAATGGTTGAGGATGCAAAATTGGTTACAACCAACGAGTCTATCGATATTCGAAATATTGAGACTGGAGAAAGAATTGCAGTTCTAGAGCGTCCATTGATGTTCGATATGGCTACTGCTGAAAGCGATAATCCTGAAGGACACCTAGGTCTCTACGTTATCCGTGCATTCGGTGAAGTCATTGAGATTGCAACTGTCGTAGATACAGAATGGCTCCTCGCAGATGAGCGTGCTTATCCTGTACAGATTGACCCGTCTCTTAGTGTCCGTGACCAGCGTACTGGTTATGCATACTACTACCGCTACACATCTTGGTGGGGCTCCACAACTTACGAGCGCGCATATGCTTCCAATTATTGGAACAGCATGCTTACATGCCGAGGTCGAGGAAGTAGCCAGTCTTGTACTACCAGTAGTTCTTACAGCTGGTTCTACCGTTACACTTGGTATCGTTTCGATATGGCTAATGCACTCCCTACTGGTGCAACAGTAACTGATACTGATTTCGTCTCCCACGTTGGACGATATCGATCAGGTTCTGCCCGATTCCAAGCGACTGTTGTGAAGTCTGGCACAAGTCAGAGTTCCAACATGATTGATGCTAGCTCATATTTGTATAGTTCCGGACGTTACCTCACTACATACATCCGTAACAGCCCAGCATCAAGTTCAACAACTACTCTTAGTGACCCAGGTTACTATTGGTATGGAATGAATTCACGAACTATTGGTCTCAATACAAATGGTGTAGACGATGTTCAAGATGCAGTGGATGGTAATGGAGCAGGATCGTCAGGTAACATCCTGACACTTGCATTGAGGAACACAGCGAATGAGCCAGTTTGGTATTGGTGTGGACACACCACTTACTCTTACTGTAACTCTGCAGGTGAATTGCCTAAGTTGGCAATTACCTACACTGGTGGATCCGACAGTACTCCTCCTGCTGCTGACTTTACTCCATACACTGGAGTAACCAGTTATCGTGAAGATGCTAGAACATTCTACATTGGTCTTGTTGATGGTAGTGGTGTTGATACCACTAGCAGTCAAGGTCCTCGGTTATACTATCGAGTTAACAACGGTTCATACAGTCAAGTCGCAGCTACTGGAATTGGAACTTGTGTTTCAGGTGCAACCTGTAACTTCAAGGCTCAGATCCCAGCAGTTAACTTAGGCGATTATGTTCAGTATTTCTGGGCATATCGTGACTTGTCAACTACTGGTCAGTCCGGTGGAAACACAGGAACCACTCCAGCGGGTGGAACTGGAACTCCAGCGTCGATTAACTCTGGTGCAATCACGCCGTACAATTACTTTGTACAAGATGTTGAAGATGCAACTGCTGGCGTGAAAAAGTCTCAGATTAAGGTTGATGGACAAAGCAATTACTTCTATTATCAAGCAAGACAGTTTTATTCCTACCAAGTTACAATGTGGGAAAACAACTACGAGTACATGATTGAACTCGATACCAGTTCTTGTGGTACTGGAACTAACTCTTGTTTCAAAACCAGCGGTTTGGTATGGAACGGTAAGTACATCGGTACAGCTTCAAACACCTATACGACTTCTAATTCTGTCACAGCAAAGGTAGCTAGTATTCCTGGCATGACTTTCGCTGCAGACGATGGTCCTGGAATGAATCTGATGTATTATTGGGATACTACTACTGCTTCAATGGGAGTTCTAGGATTGGGTACTGCAACAGATATTGAAGATCCAGTTAGTGGTGGAACTACATACACCAGTTTCTCTTCTGGAAGTTCTGATGATGGATATGTGCGTGTTGCAATTCCTCCAGACTACACAGGTAACTTCGGAGCAATACCTCTCAATGGTACAACAAGCCCATATTACTCAAGTTCAGCAAGAAACTTGGTTTGTGTAGGTACAAACGGTTACTTCTACTTTGTACGTGGTAACCCTGCTTACTGTACGACTTGGTTCTCTACAAGTTACAAGTTCAATGGATTCAATGTTGGTGCAACTGATACTCGTTTCAATAGTGCTGGTCATACCATCACTGCAAAGGCTAGTAACATCCGTCCAACACCTGACGTATGGGCTCCTGTCCCAGATCATTCTGGTCTAATGGACTCATACACAGATGATGATCGAACTGTTAAGTTCCCGATGACTGATGCTGGCGATCCACCTTCTGGTGTGAATGTCACTTCAGGAACTGATGCGAATGGTGACTTATATCGTCCATTCCTGAAATATCGTGTAAACGATATTGTTAACGGAACTGGATGGTCTTCATGGGCAGTTAGGGCATTAACTCCTGATGCTGGCTTCTCATCTTGTGAATTATCAGAATGTGATTGGTCAGCAACTATCCCAGGTGCAGAACGTGGAAATACTGTGGAATACACAATTCATGCTCGCGATAATGTAGGAAACATGTTGAACAGTACTGCTTACTCCTATGACTTAGTTACACCAACTAAGGTCATGACAATTGAGTGGCATGATCAGAATTGTGGATTCGGTCAGCAGTATGCATGTAGCTGGCAGGTCAAGTTGTACGACGTCTCTAATGAGATTGAGTTCCATTATGACACTGGAAGTAACATGTATTATGATTATGAGACAGTTGGATATCAAGCCCCTAATGGTGCAGATGGTGAAACTATCCTGCCTCGTGGTTCTGGATACCAAAGTGGTTACACTCCATCTCGATGGACAAACAACTACCGTATCGCTACTGATGGCAGTTCTCATGCATACGAAACATTCTCCGCAGGAATGACTGAGTTGTTCAATTACGATGAAGTCTTCACAGGTACTTCGAACGGTCGACCGTACACATACTACTGTACTCGCTACTGGAGCAGTTACCGAAATCAGTGCAGTGAAGTCATAGACCTACCTGCTGGATTCGATTTCGAATACTTTGGAAACTCATACAGTGGAAACAACAGCCATAAGATTCATGCTCTCAGGCATGGAGCTATGCAGTTCTCCACTAGTTCCTCCAGTAATTCAGCCCAGATGATGTACTATGGTTGGGGCAGTACTATGCCTAGCCTACCATCGACCAGTAGTTACGTGAATAACGTAGATCTGGCTCCATGGTGGGGTTACTATGCATCATACTATTGTTACTACAACAATCAGAATGAGTGTTCAATCAGAACCAAGACCATTCCATTCAATGGCGCAGGTACTGATGTCGCTGCAGACATCAATACTCCAACCATTTGGGATTTGGAAATGAGTCCGATTCGAGTGACTCCGTCAAGTGGTGATTATATCACTGTAAATGCGGACCTCACGATTGAATCCGGTGTAACTGTTGAGATTGCAGAAGGCAAAGGAATTCTATTCAATGGTGCTTGTAACAAACTCCTAGTGAATGGTACTGAAGACCTACCAGTGAATATCACTGACTTAGGTACTACTTCTGCTAAAGCACTAGGTATGGCATTTACCAACGGATGTACTACTTCTGGTGGGACAGATGATCGTCATGAATTCTATCATACGAACTTCGAGAACATGTCAGTTGCAATTAGTGCAGGTAGTGCATGGGGCTCTACTCCACGTTACAACGGTAACGTCGGTGATTTCGTTATGGAAGACATGACCTTCGATAATGTCGACAAGGCAATCAGTCACGGCAGCGGTCAAGGTACTAGTTTCAACATGGAAAACTTCGCTATCTCTAATGCAGCAGATGCTTGTATGGACCTCCCAGAGGATGCAATTGTCGAACTCCGTTTCGGAACAATGGACGAATGTAACACCAACTGGAACGATTGGGGCGGCGCCGTCGTCAACTATCCTGGTTCTAACGGTGGATCTCTCATAATGGAGAACGTAACAATTACTGATTCACGTTCTAACGGAATTAGTGTAGATTACGACGAAGTTTGGCTCAGTAACGTTTCGTTGACCATCCCAGATCTTCCTGTAGATGCAGGACGTCCAAGCTCTACTTGGAGTCCTGATGGTGCGATTTACCATGACGCGGATTCAACATCTGGATCAACATTCTATGGTTATGGCCTCACATTAGACGGATATTACAGAGGTGTGTATACACAGGCAACTGATTCAGTCCATATGGAAGAGATAACTGGAACAGGATTGGAAGGATTCATTTCAGTGATCCCTGCTGGTCCGTCATCTTCAGTTACTGGTGCTACTGGTGAAGATGCAGTCTTTGACAGCATCACCATGAGTGGTAGCAGCAGCTCCGATAGTCAATTGTATTTGGAAAGGACTCGTCCTGATTCGATCACAGATGTTGCGTTCACAACAACTGGTAGTGGACCTGGGTTGTACCTGGCAGGTAATTCACCTGATTCAGGTTCAGTTTCGGTAACCGACTTTGAAGGCGCTCACATGAGGGTCGTAGGATGCGGTTGGAACGTCGTTGCATCTGATGTTTCGATTGAAACAGATGCCACAGGTATAATCTCTAATTGTGCTTCTGCCTCTTCCTCGAATACAGTTACATTGAGTGTATTCGATATGGATTACACAGGAAGCAGTACAACAGTTGGTGCATCTTATGCTCAGAACTCAAGGTTGACCTTAGCCGATGGTACAATTGATTCGGACTTCGCGAACATTGGTTCTGCTGGCTTAGATGGTTCAGCGAGAATGATTGGTATCACCTATGGTACCACTGAGTGTGTGACTTCGTCCACGGCTTACTCTTTGACTACCTGTCCTGTAGAAGTTCTTCATATGAATGGTGAAGCATTTGTTGGAGGGATGGCTACTGTTGGAGTATTCCGTGTGATTAACCAAGTACCGACATATGTTGCTGACCACAGAGTTACAACAACAACTGTTGAGACTTCAGGTACATGTCCTGATGTATCAAACTCAGGTTCCTGTACGGTTACTGATGTTGCACAAGTCGGAAGTACGACAACCAATGGCAGTGGCCTTGCAGATGCATGGTTGATTACGAATCGTCTAGGTATGTCTGCATCTGGTACTACTGTGACAAATACATACACTGATCATTCATACAGCATTGGTGGAGGAGCAGGACAGAACGCGACTTCTCCGTCGGACATCTGGTACACTTCCAATTACAATAGTCAAGGTCATGACTTGCCTTTGTCTGTTGGAGAGCGTGCTGACTTCCAGTTGGAAGCTTACCCAATGGATTGGAATGGTGCTGCAAAGGATTGTTCGTGGTTATCTACCAACGATTCCGCATCTTTAACAAACGGATTCTACACGTACACATTACAGATCATCACATTGTCTACTGACTTAGTCTTAGATGGTTGTGATTTGCATCTTAATGGTACTAAGTTCAGTGTGAACTCATCGGCAACACAAACTCCGACCATCACTCTGAGAAATGGTGCAAACATCCACCTAACTGGTGGCGTTGCTTCTGGTGGTGTAGATGGATACATCAAGGGTGTAACCAGTCTGTACGGATGGCGCATGAACATCGAAGGTGGGGAACTTTCAATGAATCATTCATTCATCCGAGACATGCATCAAGACTCTAGTACGAACAGTGGTCTATTGCTTGGCGCAGGTGCTACTTTGACTATGGAGAATGGTTCCTACGCAGTAGGTTCCTTTGCAACCAACCCTACCATGGCTACAATCAAGGTTAACGGCGGTAAGTTGGTAATGGATGACTCGAAGGTCAGCAATAATCAGCAGACTGGTGTAGGTGTTCATCTTGAGCAGACATCTTCGTCTCTCCTCAATGACATTACAGTTGAGAATGCAGCTACTGGTATTGTGATCAGAAATGGTGCCCCTACTGTGAACGACTTTACATTGTCGAACAATGATGTGGGTGTAGAGAATTATGGTGGAATGGCATTGCCTACTATCTACAGATCTCCTCTACTTCAGGGACAGTCTGGATGGCAGACTCATGAAATTGATATCACAAACTTCGCTAAGGAGGATGATGTACTTCAGATGGCATTTAATTCAGTATATGCTGGTGGAAACGCTCACCCGTACAACTACTACTCGAGTCATTACTACATGATTTACGATAGAATGAGAATTTATGCAGATACAGGCGACGGCAATGGCCTACAGTTGATTGACTATAGTCATAGTATGGCTATGAATACTGACGCTGACACAAGTGAGCCAGAACCTCCTCACTGGGACTGTAACGCATACGGTTACCAGTACAACCCAGGTGGTTCGTATCAATATGCATACTACGGATATATGCTGTCTCAAGGTCCAAACCAGTTGGCTTCCAATGGGACTGGTCCTCCTCTGAACTTCGGTTTCAGGATGACTGAGACTCCTGGTCTGACTACGAACACGAATTACTACCCATACCACTTCTGGGCAGGGTACTGGCCGAGTATTTACTACTCTGCATACCCTCGATCTCCTGAGCAGTTATCAGGTGGTTCTGGTGGAATGTGGGGTTACTATGGTGTCTGTATGGATTACGCGTACCGCTTCGGTACTCCAAACCCATCTGGATGGAAGATTGAGTTCCCTCCAATCAGCACACCTGGTGATGCATACACTGAAGTTGTTCTAAAGATGGATGTCTATCACAACAGAAACAACTACTTCCAAGATAGGATTGATTTCCTAACTCGTGGTGGATCTACAGTTACCTCCATGGGTGATTGGCAACGTGAATTCGGTGTAGCAAGTCTAACCAATGGTCAGATTACTGGTAGCGATACTGGTGTGAAAATCTCTGGTGGTACTGCTGCAGGTGCATATGATACGCTAAATATCGTTGATCCAGCCAATGAAGGTATATTGGTGGATGGTTCTAGCAATATCGTATTCGATGACCTCACAGTCACTGACGGACGATATGGAGCTAGAATGACTTCTTCTTCATCTGGAAAGATGTCAATCACCAATGCTGACTTCGATAATCAGAGCCAGAGTGGTCTTGTACTAACTGGCGATGCTGGGCTTGCCTTCTCTGGAGAAATCAATGCATCTGCATCCTCAGCTATTCATGTAACTACTAGTTCTGACACTGATTGGTCATTCAATGGTTTGACGATCAAGAATTCGGCTACTGGATTAGAGCATGATGGCTCTGGAAATGTAAGGATGGTTGATACAACCTTTGAGACAAATTCCAATGATATCACGATTGATGATGGTTCAGTTACCTTTGTTGAAGGAGAAATTGGAACAGGGTCAGGAGTATTGGTCAATGGAGGCGGTGTCTTCACCCGTGCTCGTTTCTATGATGTTACTCTAGAGGCAGATTCTTCTGCTGTTTCAAGTGCTAAGTTGAAGTTAATTGATGCAGATGGAAGATCGATCGATAATGGTAAGTCTGACTCTACAGGTTTAGTTGATAATCTTGAATTCGTTACCTATACCATCGATAATAGTGGAACTAACACAGCGAATCTTGCTGGTATGCGAGTTGCATCTGTATATCGGCATGCAACGGGGGCAAATACTGACTTCCGTTATGCTCTTGAAACAGTGACTTTAACTGATTCTCCAGGCAATGCAGATACTATAGACATGGCAGATTCAATTGATGCCCATGTATGTTATCGATACAATGGAAATTTCGGATTAGCTCAGTGCAGTAACAGCGTAGGATACGGTGGTACTGCAACTTTGGCAAGTGGTCTAGTACAGTATGACGCATACTATGCAATGGATGGCGAGCAAAACAACAAGGCAATCTTGATGGATAACTCGTACAACTACATGGATGGTGCTGCTCAGACGTACTTCAACAACTCAATTATCTTCACAACCGGTTACAACAACGACAACCTTGCGTCGATACGAGTTGAGTATCCATACACTCAGAAGATCAACATGGATAACACCATTGTGGTTGGAATAGGTAGTGCAGGCAACGATAACCCAGGTGGATTCCATCTAGGATACTCTGGAACATCGAACTATGCTGCTTGGAACGTTAACAACTCTGAGTTGGTAGGTCTTGCAGCTGTTGGTTCAGGTCGTGGATACTATGGTGCACCGGCTGAGTTCACTGTTACGAACAGTACACTGGCGCATTATACTCCTCCAGAGAAGACTAGTTCGTTCGGTTACGATCAGATCTGTATTACAACAGCAGGAATTGCAAATGCTCTGATTGAGAATAACAAATTCTTCGATTGTGATGCAGGCGTCATGGTTCCTTACAACTATTATGCGTACAGTACGTACTATAGCGGTACAGGAACTGACGATTTGATTGTTCGAGACAACGTATTCACTGACACTGGTTCGATTGGATTGTGGATGTATCTAAACACGAAGTCAGACGATATCCTCTTCGAGGGTAATACAATGACTGGTAGTACATCACCTTCGTATGGTGTATATATCCAAGATTCAACTACTAACTCAATTGACGTGAAGGATAACGACATCAAGGCTGATGTTGGATTCTATTCCCGTAATGGTAAGCAGTGGGATGTTGAAGGAAACACCTTCCGCGGTATTGGAGATGCTTCGTTCCCAGGTGTGTATACACAGTCTGGTCATGGAACCATTATTGACAACACACTAATCGATGCAGATGGAGGTATATCTGTCTACAACGTTTTGGGGGCTAACGATGTTGAGATCGCAGACAATACTGTAGAGTTCACTTCTAGCCGTGTACCAACTAGTGCAATGGGTATTCAGGTCGCTAACTGCGGAACCACTTCTGAGATTATCATGAGTGGAAACGATATCGAGGTTATCTCGAATGGTCTTGTGGTAAATGGATGTACTGTAATTGACGATGGAAGTTCGTTCACCAGTCTTGGTGGAGCTGCACCTCGTGTTCACACTGTGGATATCCGTGCATCTACTTTCAGTCCACAGAATCTGTCGATTAACCTTGGTGACACTGTTCGATGGCATGCTACTGGATACTACAACGATGTGAACTGTTACATGCACTCCACAACAGAGAACACAACTGGTTCTCCTCTGTGGGACAGTGGAATGATGAACAATGGAACTTACTTCAGTTACACTTTCAATTCTGCTGGAACGTACAACTATCATTCCGATAACTGTGCTGTAGATATGTGGGGTTCAATTGTTGTATCCAGTTCATCTGGTCCAGCATTGGCTTCTACTGGAATCAATGTAGCAGGTAGTGCTGACGATGTTTCGTTGTCGAACACCTCGGTAAGTGGATTCGGCGTTGGAATCAGTATGACTGGTGGAGACCTGTACTTAGGCGGTACTCCTCAAGTCCGCTCAGGATCTGGTGCTCTAATTGTTGCTGACCGTGCAGGTATTGAAGCAGAAGATGTAGATATCACCATCAATGGCGCAACCATAGAAGTTGACGACACAACTGGTGTCGCAGTTGATGCGGTTAGCACTGGTGGTACCACTCTCCTTGACATCACTGAGTTGTCAACAGATGGTGGAATTGGTGTTTTAGCTGATGGTCACAAGTTGTTCCGCTGGAATGGTGGTACAAGTGCTTCAGATACAACTCTGAAGACAATCAATGCAGCTACTGGTTCAATCGAGAACATGACATGGCCTAACACTGGTACCCAGATTAATGCGGGTCCATTCAGTACCATTACAAGCGTTGGAAACGGAGTCTTGGATTCAACTAAGTTGACTCTAACCAGTTCCTCAATTATCCATGAAGGTAACCTATTGGATCTTGATGTGACTCATATGGGTACAGCAGCGACTGATGTCGGTCTAGTGATTCGTTCCACTGAGGATTATACTCCTCTTGGAATTCCACTGGTAGCTCATTCAAGATCCGAGTATGTGAGCCCTTCGTGGCGCACTCGTGCCGGTGCTACCGTTGTTACTGACGGTGACATGAGCGATTGGATTGGAGAGTACACTGCAGAGACAAACATTGCAGACGATATGATGCCTGGTGTAGTTGCTGAGAACACATCTAGTGGTGGTGGAATGAGAGTCACATGGGATTCATCCAATGTATACATTGGACTCACTGGAGTATCATTCACTGTATCTGATGGAATGGTATACCTTGACACTGTAGCTGGTGGAAGTAGCGTTGGAGATAACTGGTACGTCAGTCATAACCTGCCGTTCCAGGCTGACTTCATGCTATACGCAGAAGATGCAACTAGCTGGGGACTCAAGCGTGTAACACCAACTGGAAATTGGGTGGATGTTACTGCAGCATGTACTGGAATCACATCTCATGTAGGGTTTGGATATCCTGGAGTTACTTCGTCATGGAGTTTGAACTCTGAGTTCGCGATTCCATGGTCTTGTATCGGTTCTCCAACTGAAGATGTACGATGGTTAGCTACCGTACAGAGCGAGAATACTGGGCACGTCCTTGCTGTATTCCCACCACAAACATGGGATGCAGCGAATGCTACTGCTCAGAGTTTCTACGACTTCGGTAACTTCGATCTTGGTGGAGTTGACCTACCTGACGGAACATTAGATGACTTCTTGCTCATCTACCGAACCTATGCAGGTACAACAGTACCA
Organism: Euryarchaeota archaeon UBA39; assembly: GCA_002503045.1. Classification (GTDB taxonomy): domain Archaea; phylum Thermoplasmatota; class Poseidoniia; order Poseidoniales; family Thalassarchaeaceae; genus MGIIb-N2. The sequence goes on from DAQW01000102.1 coordinate 11,266, forward strand.
ACACCTGCTCGTCCTTACGACATCATCGTTAAGGTTCGAGATGCTGACAATAACTACTGGGATTGGGGAACTGAGACCAACGTTATGATGAGCACTAACCAGGAAGTTGAGATTGATATCCTACGTGCTAAGCCTGTAATTCAGAACCTTGTTGACATTACTGTTGACGAGGATACTGGTCTAACATCGATTAGTATGACTGATTTGGCTCAGGACTATCAGGATCAAGCAGCAACCCTAACATGGGAAGTTGTTGATTCTGCGGCTAATACGCATACATACATTACACCGTATAGCTATGCTCTGAATGGCCATAGTCTAGATGTCACTACACTACAGGATCAGTTCGGAGGTCATCGCTTGAAGGCCACAGTGACTGACAGTGACGGTTTGAATTCTACTCAGACTTTCCACTGGAACGTCACTAACGTGAACGATAAGCCAGTAATGTGTAACACTGTACGAACCGACTGTACATTGATGATCTACGATGGAGGATCTGCAGAGACCTTCAACATCCGAGACGAGCAAGCTGTTGATGGAGCCACTGGTTTCACCATCCCACGTTCTCTTGGTAGTGTATACAATGTCTCTGGCAGTTTCATCATCGATATGGCTAACGAGAACGAGCAGACGGATAACAACCCATACCCTGTACCTCAGACCTATGTTTGGAGTGCTAACGAGGGCGAATGTATTCCGTTCACTGTTGAGATGGCAAGTACAACTGACTTACTTTTGACTGAGAATAGTACGAACGAGGACGGTGGTTCTTGTGAGATTGTTTTCGGTCTAAGTGATGGTGTGGATAGTGCTGATAACGAGTCGATTACATTCATTGTTAACCCGATTAACGATGCTCCAGTAATCCCTGAGTTTGATGCAGTCACAGAGACATGGATCGAAGTTGCTAACGGAGAGAAATTATACACAGGTGATCAAAACGATTGGTACATTGTACTAACTGAGGATGACACGAATGTCGATAACCTCACGTTCAACTTGGCTAAGATGATGTCAGATATTGACCATCAACAGTCAGATTACCAGTGGGAAGTTGCAAAGACCTCTATGTGCGATTATGATCATTACTTCACAATTGCATTAGATCAAGATACTGAGGATATGACAATCACTCTGATTCCGGATGCTACAACAACAGCACCGGCGAGTGAATACGACTTCCTACAGGATGCTGATGGAGATGGTATACGTGACGGTGGAATCCACCAAATACCTCCTGCAAGTGGTACTTACTGTACTGTTTCACTTTGGTTGAATGATACTGCTGAAGCACCGAGTTACATCAACTACAGTCAGGCTGGTTACGATACCTACAATCAGAGGTCCGATAGAGTGACTCTCAACATACGTGTAGACAACGTTCCTGAAGCTATGCCGGATTATCTCTTCGACACTGATTTCGGATTCGACTTCGTGAATGTTGATGCAGTATTGCCTGGTACTCGAGTACCATACAAGGTAGTTATCACAAACGATGGAGATGATCCTACGCTGTACAATTATGGCCACGATCTTCAAATCCGGTTTACTGCAAATGATAACCCAGGTATCCAACATCAGGTAACACTGGAGTGGGAGAAGGGCGAGGTTCCTGGAATTGGTGAAACTGTTACAGTTCAGGGTTACATAACAATGAACACAGCAACTGATACGGTAGAGTCATTTATCGAAGTGAGGACAATTGATCCATTCACTGAGGCATATGTGACTGATAACTTCCGTCGACCTGCGCTTGAAGAAGGCAACTGGGCGAATAACAACATGACCACAACCGATACGGGCGATGCTCTACCGAAGATGGTCGGTCTACGTCCAGCAACTTCAGTTGCATCGTTTGTACCTGGACTCATGTCTGTGGCGCTAGTAGGTCTCTTCCTAGGTCTCACACTATTCTCGGCTCGCCGAGAAGAAGATGATGAGATTGTCGAGGAGATGTATGTCGATGAAGACGCAGTCAGCCCAGTAATTGCAACGATTCTGCTAGTAGCGATCACAGTCGTACTATCCGGTACGCTCTATGTGTGGTCGTCGTCTCTAGCAGATACCTCTGGCAAGGCAGCTCCAAGAGTAACAGCATTGACTGATACCTTCGTGACTTCTGATGATGCTAACGATTGGTCTTGGAAGATCACAGTTAACGGTGCTCAGAACGAACTTGCAACTCAGGCAGTGCGTGTTCAATTGGAATGGACTGACTCGAATGGAGAACAACAATTCCGTGATTACAACATGACGGACAAGTATGTTGGCGAGAATTCGTGTGCAAGTTATACCACTGGCGATGCTACTGGTGATTGTGGTCTATATGGTCGTAATCCGTCCAACAGTGATGCAATGGTGACCTTCAAGGATGACATTGATTGTTCTCCTGCAGGTGATTGTACCACTGGCTTTGGTGCAGGCGATATCATCTATATTTTGATGACAGATCCTGGTACTGGAGAGTTGATTGACGGTATGAGCATTTCAGTGATTTATGCACCTGGTTCTCAGGCTGCTACACCATTGTTGTCCTACACTGGAACAACGAACCCACCGCGGCTCGCTGCTTGAGTAGATCGTACGAAGAAACGGATTGGGGGCTTAGCCCCCAGTCCACTTCGGTCGATGAGACTAAGGAGACGTTAGTCTAGGGTGATTTGTATGGAATCCGTCCGCGTTGTTGCCTTCGATTGCGATGGCGTCCTTGCAGATGCTGGTTCCTCTTGGGCCGTTATCCATTCTCACTTTGGAACAGGTGATGCAACTTTACTGACTGCATTCTTGAATCAGGAGATTACTGATGATGAATTCATGCGAGATGACATACGTCAGTGGAAAGAGGTTCAACCAAAGATCCATCGTGATGAATTATTCAGGTGTTATTCTGGAGTTCAGTTAATGGAAGGTGCTAGAGATGTTGTTTCGGCTTTACAGAATAGAGGGATTCATGTCGTAATCATTTCCGCAGGTGTTGATTTATTTGTTTCTGCAATCGCTTCAATGCTTAAGGTAGATGATTGGGCAGCTAACGGTTTTTCTTATGATGACGAAGGATTCCTTTTGGATGACGGAGTATGTCGAGTTCCTGCTTGGGACAAAGGAGAAATGATTCAGAAATTAATCCGAATTCATGGCTTTGATCCATCTCAAGTGGTTAGTGTAGGTGACAGTAGTATGGATCTTTCAATGCATGTCTCTGGTAGCCGATTTATTGGATTCAATCCTACAAGGGAAGAAGCACATTCTGCCTTTAATTCGGCCAATGTTCCTGTCGTTCCAGGTCCTGATCTTCGGGACATATGGCCCATTCTTTTCGAGGGGGAGGAATTCCCTGAGGAGTTGTGAAAAGTGGCTCGTCAAATCATATGTTTTTGCATTGTAGTTGTTCTGTTTTTACCTGGCTGTATTTCTTCTGATCAATCTTCAATGGTTGATGATAGTGACTCTTCAATCGAACTCGTAGTCTGGCATTCTTTCGCTGCAGAAAGTAAAGAGCAGGCCACTTTTGAGTCAAGAATTGAGGTATTTATGGCCTCCAACCCGGGTGTAGAGGTCAAGATTTCTGCTATTCCGTATCCTGAGGCAGATCAACAATTCATGATTGCTGCGCAGGGAGGAGAGGCTCCCGATATTGTTCGCCTTTCGTCCGATCAATTGGGAAAGATTGGCGATATTAGAGTTGGCGGGCAACCGTTGCTTGAAGATCTTCGTACTCACCTGACTCCTATCGATCGAGCGAAATTTGATCCAAGAGCACTTAACGCAATGAGGTATGATGGGGATTTACTTGGAATTCCAGCGAGCCAAGACTGTCTTAGTTTGCTATACAATCCACTTCTTTTTGATGCAGCAGGGGTTGATTATCCAAATGAAAATTGGACATTAGACGACATGTTGCTAGCATCATCATCTCTAACTTCAGGAGATGTAAACGGGTTGGCTCTCCCTGTAAAGAATGCATATTGGTGGTTTGGCTTCCAATCAGGATTTGGAGGTTCTCTTTTCGATCAGAATGGTACACCTACATTGGATTCTAATGGTTCTGCCGATGCAATGGATTGGTTATTGGATTTAGAGTTGGAACATGGTGTAGTGGAGACTGGAACTCAGACTGAATCAATGAAGACCCAGTTTTTGAGTTCAAAGGCCGCCATGATTGTTGATGGTCCTTGGAATTGGGCAACATATGAAGCAGGTAGGATACCTGTTCAACAGTCTATTCTTCCTATTGTTTCTGATACCGAGGAACGTGTAGCACCTCTGGTAACTTACAAGGGGTGGTCTGTAAGTAAACAATCGTTAAACAAAGAGTGGTCAACCAAATTAGCACTGTTCTTATCTTCTTCAGAGGTTCAGAAGGAATTTGCTATTGAGACATACACTATGCCTACACATGTTGACCTTTATGCTGATCCAGATATATCTGAAAATGTAGTTATTTCTGGTTTTCTTAATCAGTTGATGGAAGGGACTCCTGCACCTACAACTAGAGCTATGGCTATGGTATACGACCCCTTAGTCACTGCATTTGAGAATGTATATGCTGGCGAAATGACTTCTTCTGAGGCATTATTACTTGCAGATCAAGCTCTTGAATCTGATTTGGAGGGTTTGGAATGAAAAGAGTATTTGTAATCACAATTTTGTCCTTTTTGTTTTTACTTCCGATTGGTCATGCTTCTGAAATTATTGGTATTGAGGCAGATGGTGATGTTGGTTATCGGCAAGTTGGATTGATTTGGACTACTGATTCTCCTACTGAAGAAGGAACTTTATTTGAGATATGGGTAAGTAATGCATCTATTGTTGATACTGCAAATGCTACCAAACATTCAGAAGTTAGAGTGGGCAATGTATCAGGAATTATTCAGCCAGATATTGGAGAATGGTATGATGATTGTCTCTTCGATTCGGGAGAGGGGGATTGGACGCCAGTCCATCGAGATTTAGATGGGACGGCTGTAGTCTCCGTGGGAGCAATAGGGGTAAATTGCACATTAACTGGCCTTCCCTCGGGAATAGAAATTTATCTTGCTGTAAAATCTACTACTCCAAATGGTGAATCGTTCCTTTCTTCTTCAATATCTAGTTCGTCTACTATGTCTGATGAAGAAATAATTGTCATTGAAACCTCTCCTTACGTTTTTGCAATTGGTTCTATTGCCTTGAGTGTTCTAATCTTACTTTTTGTTCTTAGGTGGATGGATTATCGAGATGGAAGAACAACTTCACGTTTCGCTCATCTTTACATCGCTCCCGCAATCCTTGCTCTTTCAGTTCTCACTTTCTATCCTGTTTTGTATGGGATTTGGTTATCTTTCACCAATGCAGACCAATCACATTTAGGTGATCAAAGTTTTATCGGTATAGATAATTTCATCACAGTAATTTCTACTTCTGGATTTTTTAGAGTTACAGGCTTTACATTAATTTGGTCTGTTGTGAATGTAGCCGCCCATATTGGATTCGGTTTACTACTAGCAATGGCATTAAATTCTGATGATTTGAAGGGAAAAACTGCATATCGTACTGCACTTCTATTGCCTTGGGCAATTCCTTCCTACATTTCGGTTTTAGTTTGGAGAGGTTTGTATGAGCCTGCAGGGGCTTTGAATGATTTTCTTGGAACTAATATGAATCTGTTAGCCGATGCCAACGGTGCAAGAATTGTGGTAATTTTAGTAAATATTTGGTTAGGGATTCCTTTCATGATGATGTCTATTTCGGGAGCTTTACAGGCATTGCCAAAAGATATGTACGAAGCAGCAGAAGTTGATGGTATTAACAAATTTTCACGTTTCAGATATCTTACATTACCTAATCTCAAAAGTGCATTAGTTCCATTGTCTTTACTTGGTTTTATTTGGACATTCAATATGTTCAATGTTATTTATCTCATGACAGACGGTGGCCCAAACTTAGATTTCGATGGCCCTGGATCTACAGATATTCTGATTACATATGTTTACGATGTTGCTTTTAGAGATGGAGCATATGGGGTAGCAGCTGCTTGGTCTGTAGTGATTTTCGTAATGTTGGTGGTCTTTTCATGGACTTATATGAAGAAGACAAATGCTACGGAGGCAGTCACATGATCAGTGCCAAATCCGTGGCATCAGAGCCCCCAGATGATCTAGCAAGTAAGTGGTATGTTCCTGCAGAAGTTGATTCCTTACGAAACTTGTATCCGATTGTCGTCGCTATCAATTTTGTTTCTTTGTGTATTTTTGTTCTTCGAGGAGACTCAGATTCAATTTTTTCATCATCTATGCAAATGATTGTATCAGTAGTTATTCTTATGTTATTATCTAAATTAGATCAAGGTCAACGTTTCATTCGAGATGGAGTAATTTCAATTTCCGGACTTGCTTTGCTATTATCTGTTTTACAATTTTTGTCAGGGCCTCAAATTTTAATCGACTTTTGGATGATGCTTTGGACATCTCTACCTGCAGTATTGGTAATATATTCTGTTTCTAAACCGATTGTTACTCTGTGGGCATCAGGTAATCAAACAGTCAGATCTGCAGAATTAGGCCTTTCTAGAAATAGAAGCGTTAGTCGATTCCATGGCATGGTTTTCCGTCATGTTGCTCTCCTACATGCTGTTGCGTTTGTACTTCTTCCAATACTTTGGATTGTGGATGTAGCATTGTCTCCGGGAAATTCTCTTGGTGGAGAATTTTTCGAAACGGTGACCTTTGAGCATTTTTCTCATATTTTATCTTCAGAATCATTTTGGATTTGGACTCGTAATTCAGTTATCGTATCTATTGGCACTACAATATTGGGGCTTGCACTAGCAATTCCTGCAGGATATGCATTTAGCAGATTCAAATTCCGTGGAAGGGATTATGCTATGTTTTCATTCCTTCTTGTTCAGATGTTTCCAGGAGTGATAATCCTTGTACCCTATTTCTTGGTAATGAAAGCTCTTGGTTTATTGAATACCTCACTTGGCCTCATTCTAGCATATTCTGTCACAGCTTTACCATTGTGTGTTTGGATGTTGAAAGGATTTTTTGATACTGTACCTAAGGAATTAGAAGAAGCAGCATTGGTTGATGGATGCAATCAAAATCAAGTCTTTTGGAGAATCATTCTGCCTCTATCCCTTCCGGCAGTGGCAGTAACTGCGTTATTTTCATTCCTTGCTGCATGGAATGAATTTTTGTTGGCTTTGACCTTCAATACTAGTGAGGAGATGTATACTTTACCTGTAGGTTTAGCCTCTCTAATTTCATCAACAGGTCAAGCATGGGGTGATTTCGCAGCGGCTTCCCTATTGGTTAGTCTTCCCGTAGTTATTCTGTTCATTGTATTCCAGCGATTCTTAATTGAGGGATTAAGTGCAGGTGGAGTAAAGGGGTGATCTCATGGTAAATGTAAGTTTTAGAAAAGTGAAAAAACAATATGAAAATGGATTCACGGCAGTGAATGAATTGAATCTTGAGATTAATGAGGGCGAATTCCTTGTCCTCTTAGGTCCTTCTGGATGTGGGAAATCAACAACGCTTCGAATGCTTGCCGGTCTTGAGGATGTAACTAGTGGAGAGATTAGCATTGGTAATGCAAAGGTAAACGATTTGCCTCCCGGCGCTCGGGGAATTGGAATGGTATTCCAATCATATGCATTGTATCCTCATATGTCAATATCTGACAATCTTTCTTTTGGATTAAGGATGATGAAAGGAGAAGATAGAAAATCCGATGATGAGATTTCTAAATTAATCAATGAAACTGCAACAATGTTGGGATTAAGTGATGAATTAGAAAAGAAACCTAAGCAACTTTCTGGAGGGCAGAGGCAACGAGTAGCATTAGGTCGAGCATTAATCAAGAGGCCACGAGTCTTACTCATGGATGAACCCTTATCTAACCTAGATGCAGAATTACGTCAACAGATGAGGATTGAGATTCGTAGATTACATGATGAGTTGAAAATGACAACAGTGTATGTGACTCATGATCAAATAGAGGCGATGACTATTGCAGATAGAATTGCTGTTTTGAATGAGGGGGAACTTCAACAACATGGGCCACCTATGGAAGTTTACAAGAATCCAGCAAATTCGTTTATCGAAGGGTTTCTATGTGCCCATCTTAACGAAATTGTTGATACAGCGAACAGCTTGTTTGGAGGCGAAGAAGAATGAAGTTTCGAATAGGACCTATACCTGTCCTATTTCTCCTACTAATTTCTTCAATGGCCCCACTTCTTGTTTCAGCAGAATCTCAATCTATTGTTCGTCAGCGGCCTTCTACTCATCCGTTCTTTTGGAATGGTTCAGCTACGACTGTAGAAGTAATGGGTGAATGGGATGGGTGGAACAATGGTACTCCCATGTCCGAAATTTCTACAGGCGAATGGTCTACAAATATTGATCTCGATCCAGGGATGTATTGTTACAAATTTGTTGTAGATGGAAATTGGATAATAGATTCATCAAATCCATATACTGGCTACTGTGGTTCTTTTGAGAATAGTATTGCAAGGGTAGAAAACGACACTCGGCCTATGTTCACTCATTCAATGGATGACCAAACCCTCTATGTTCATTGGCATGCAGGTTCAGGTGGAGATCTTCCTTCAGGTACACCTACTGGTTTGTTAGGTTCAATTTGGGATGCTGTAAACTGGACATGGTCTCTAGATATCAGTAACCTTGAGGATGGAAAACATACTCTTCACATCGAAGGAGTTGATACATCAGGTATTCCGGCAGATGATCTTCTTCTACCATTCTGGGTTGGAGAAGAATCAGATTTCATGTGGGAAGATGCACTAATCTACATGGTGATGACTGATCGTTTTGTCAACGGTAATCATTCAAATGATCCACAAGAAATCCAAAGTGCTGCTCAGGGGGCTGATTGGATGGGAGGGGATTTAGCAGGAGTTACCGATATGATTGAATCAGGATATTTTACCAATTTGGGTGTTAATGCATTGTGGTTGACCCCATTTAATGAAGGAGCAAGTGGAACTGGACTTGCAGCCGACGGTGTACATGAAGTCTCAGCATATCATGGATACTGGCCTGTAGAGCCACGTAGTATTGATCCACGTTTGGGTACGTCTGAAGAGTTACATGAATTAGTTGATTCCGCTCATGCTGCTGGAATCAGGGTCATGGGTGATTTTGTCGTCAATCATGTTCACGAAGATCATCCTTACCATCTCAATCATCCTGAATGGTTTAACCAAGGGTGTATTTGTGGAGAGGAGAACTGTGATTGGACCGAGCATCGACTTGATTGTCTGTTCAGGGATTATATGCCCGATGTGAATTGGAAGGATAGAAATGCCTCTGAACAAATGATTGAAGATATTCTTTGGTGGATTGAAACCTATGATTTAGATGGCGGTCGAATTGATGCCGTTAAGCATGTAGATGATCTTGCAATTACCAATCTAGCTATTCGAATCAATGAGAGATTTGAGACTGCTGGAACAGATATTTACCTCAAGGGCGAGACTGCGATGGGTTGGTCAGGACACAATCTTGAATCAAATTCTGAGCAATATGATACAATTAATCGATATATTGGGCCTGATTCTCTAGATGGTCAAGCAGATTTTGTTCTCTATCATGCTACCTCTGATCGAGTTTTTGCAACTGGTACTGAGGATTATATCCATCTAGATTACTGGACTGCTCGAAGTCAAGATCAGTATGTTGAAGGGTCTGTAATGGTCCCGTTTATTGGAAGCCACGATGTATCTCGATTTACATCACGAGCAGACCCTGGAACTGCTGATGAGTGGAATCAATGGATAGAGCAGGGTCTTCCTGGTCAGCCTGGAACAGATGATCCATATCGCGCCTCTCTTCAAGCTCATGGGTGGTTATTGACGACTCCAGGTGCGCCAATGATCTACATGGGAGATGAATACGGTGAGTTTGGTGGCGCTGACCCTGATAATCGCCACATGTGGCGAGATAATACTTCTCAGAATGATCGTGAGCGAGGACTTCAGGAGAACATAAGTCAGCTTGGAATTCTGAGGTCCGAGTTGGAATCCCTTCGGCGTGGTAACTATGTTTCACTCCACAATGCTTCGGATGTTGTCGTCTTTCAACGCTTAATTGGCAATAGTTCTAGCATAATAGCCTTGAATCGGGGAATTGCAAATGTGTCCATTGACATCGGTTCGATTTACCCTGGTCATAGGACCGTGTTTGGAGAAGGTGGAATTGAGAACGGAACGAATCTACTCAATGTGACTGCGCACAGCGTAACCATCCTAACGAATGAGACTGCTCCACAAGATCTTGTTCAGGATCCAATTCAAGGTTGTACAGA
>DAQW01000102.1:21981-31303 GCA_002503045.1 Euryarchaeota archaeon UBA39
TCAAGGTTGTACAGATATCAATGCAACCAATTACAATTCTTCTGCAGAGGTAGACGATGGATCTTGCGAGTATCAAGTAGTTGAGCCAGAACCTGAGCCAAACAATCAGACAAACGGTACAGATTCAGGCCCAATTGTTTGTACGACGGATTTGTGTTGGGATGGATCTAGTCGAAATTCGACTGATTGCTCCTGTCCACCTGAAGAGGAAAATAAATCCGATAATGAGAATCTCACTGATCAAGACTCTATTGTATGTCCAATGGATTTGTGTTGGGACGGCTCTAGTCGTAATGCGACTGATTGCTCCTGTCCACTTGAAGAGGATAATGATTCAAACTCTGATATCGAAGATGAATCCTCAACAGTTGAAACACGACGCCCAGTTCTAATCGTCGCCCTAGTAATTGTCGCCATCATTTCTCTAACGTTCATGTTTTTCCGTCGTTCATGATTTTAGGGTCTTGATTCGGATACAGTCTCTTTGAACCATTCGACATAGGGGCTGTTCAAATCATCCCATTCAAATTCCCATTTCCAATTATGTTTTGTAGTTCCAGGGGTATTCATACGCGCCTCAGAACCAAGTTTTAGCACATCTTGCAGAGGTATTATACAGAGAAAAGCAGGGGATTGCATAGCAGTAATTATCATTTCTTCAACGGGCTTTTCACCCCATCCAACTGTGGTATCATTGTCATGTGTTCCAGTGTATACTACCATGTTTTCTCTGTGATTTTCTGGACTATGTGGGTTACCCGAATCCTCGTTTGCGAACTGAAGCACTGCCATGCCAGGGATACCGTGTTGTTTCCGTAAATTTTCTACAGATTTTGGGATTATACCTAGGTCTTCGGCGATAATTCCTCGTGGTGAAATATCCATTAGAATTTTGAGGAGGTCATCTCCAGGTCCCTTCTCCCAAATGCCGTGTTCTGCAGTTGAATGATCTGCCGGGATTGACCATGCTGCATCAAATGCACGAAAATGGTCGATACGAACTAGATCAAATAGTTCGAACATTCGTTCAATTCGTCTTTTCCACCAACTGAATGCTTCGTCTTTGTGAACCTCCCATTTGTACAGAGGTGTACCCCATCGTTGCCCTGTTTCTGAGAAGTAATCTGGGGGTACACCCGACACATGAGTCGGATGGCCAAATTCATCTAAATGGAATCGATGAGGTGCTGCCCATACATCAGCAGAGTCATGGGATACAAAGAAAGGTAAATCGCCATATAGGCGAATATCCATCGATGACGCACTTTCCCTCAGTCTTTTCCATGCTCGATTGAAGCGGGCTTGTTGAGTACATATCTCCCGAAATCGCATCATTTCATTTTTGTCTAGTTCAAGATTTGTCCTTGTTCTGCATGCTTCTGGCCATTCAATCCAAGGATCACCATTGAATCGCTCTTTTAGAACTTGGAAAAGAGCGTAATCTTCTATCCAATCGTGTTGTTCTTTACAGAATTCATTAACTTCAGATTCAGTAATGTTTTTTTCTATAATAGGTAGGAAATTATCCCAACAAGCGAAAGCAGATGAAGACGCGTAGGGGGAGCCGTGTGGATCTGGAGGGTGGAGGGGAAGCATCTGCCAAACAGAGACACCCATCTGTTCGAGTAATTTCAGGAATCTAATCGCGCCTTCATTTCCTATGTGTGGTTCCGGAAGACTGGTAAGGTGGCAGAGAATACCAACTTGTTTCTTAACCGACATTTTGTCTCCTAAAGTGTTTCAAAAGCATCGTAGAATCGTTTGTAATCATCCATCATTCTAGCTCCTGTGAATCCGGTAGAAGTGATTATGCTCTGCCTCATTAGGTCAATCCACTGTGGTCGATTTTCCCAGGCAGGTAATACTTCATGTTCTAAAACGTCTAGAATATTTTTTACGTCTCTGACGTCATCTCTATCCTCTTCTCCTTCACCTATAGCCCATCCATTCTTCCCATGAACACACGCTTCAGGCCACCAACCATCAAGGATAGAAAAATTTGGAGTCCCATTTAGCGCAGCCTTCATTCCAGATGTTCCAGATGCTTCCATCGGCCGGATTGGGTTATTCAACCAAATATCTGATCCGGATGTCATTAACAATCCTGTATCCATGGAGTAATTCTCTAGAAAAACTACTGGAATTTCATCATGAATTTCTTTTGCGCCATCGTAAATACTTTTGATCAACTTTTTTCCACCCATATCTTTGGGATGTGCCTTCCCAGAAAAAACAAATTGTACTTTATGTGCTCCGATTTCTCTTAATCTTTCTAAATCACTGAAAATTAAATTTGCACGTTTGTATGTGGCAAATCTTCTAGCAAATCCGATAGTCAATTTCTCTGAATCTAGATGGACTCCTGTTTCCCGTTGTACTAATTCTCTTAGTTCACTCCTAGCCTCTTCTTTGGCAGTTGTTAGGTCGTTATCCGAAAATGGCATACTTTCAATATATGATGGGTCTTTCCTCCATTGTGGCGTTTTATTGTCGAATAATAATTTGAAAGATTTGTTAGTCCATGTAATGTGGTGTACTCCATTGGTAATTGGATGGATTTTATTTCCTGGAAACATCTCCTCTGCCACTTTAGCATTTAATCCTGAAACTGCATTCACCTTTCCACATAATCCAATCCCTAAATGACTCATTGAGCATGAATCTCCGCTTTTTGCAATTTCTTTAGCATCAGGAGGTAGTAAATCTCCTAGGACATGTTCTACATCTTCCCATCGGAATCGGTCATGCCCTGCAGGTACGGGAGTATGTGTAGTGAATAGGGTTCTTTGAGCTAATTCTTCTCTAGTCCAGCCTTGTCTTAACATTTCAAGTGCAGCAAAGGTGCAGTGCCCCTCATTCAGATGTAATCCTGAGATATTATGTCCAAGAGCCAACAAAGCGCGTACTCCTCCCACTCCAAGAAGATATTCTTGTCGAATTCTTGTTGAATCATCTCCTCCATAGAGTCGATCTCCTAATGCGGAATGTTCTGCAGAATTTGATGGATGTCTAGTATCAAGAAAATATGTTGGAATATTCTTAATTTTGTATTCCCAAATCTTAGAATGAAGAATCTTTCCATCTAATTCCAACTCAATTTCAATACCTGTATCAGTTAGAAAATCGTTGGGATCGATCTCATCGAATGTTTCTGTCTGGATTCCATCAGAATCAACATGTTGGCGGGCATATCCTTTTCGATAAAGTAAAGTGCATCCAACTAGGTTAATTTCAGCATCTGCTGCCGATTTGATATGATCTCCTGCTAATACTCCTAAGCCACCTGAATATGTGTGTAGTCGGCTTTCAAATCCAACTTCAGCAGAAAGATATGCGACGACCATGAACTCTCCCCTTTGCCTACCGGGATTTCCTGTCCGTTTGTACCGGTATTTATTCCATCCTCTACAATATGGCTAATTTTTGATGTGAAAATAATATGGTAGAGGGTGCACCGACAATCATGGATGAAAGATTGAGCAATCAATCTCGAGTTGCGCTCGGATTGATTTTTCTCTTTATTACTCCCATTTTTGTTGGCCTCTCCAGCGCTTCTACTCCCGATGAAATCACTATTGATGGCGATGCATCGGATTGGCCGAACTCAACATTAATGGGAGAAGATGAAAATGGTGTTTCTCTTTATCTCACTTGGAATTCAACCCATCTTTTCGTTGGATGGAATGGTACTGATTGGGCATCTAATGAAGAAGGAGCCGACCTTTTTGTTTATCTGAACACTACCTCTGGAGGAACATCACTTTCCAAAGAATGGGGGTTATCACACGTTCTTCCTTTTGCTGCTGATTACGCATTGGTTTTGGAGGATTCAGATTATCATGCGATTATTGCAGAACAGGATGGAGTTTGGGAAACTACTCATGAAGAGAATAGCGCCACTGATTCACATACATTTCCAGGTGATCGTTTCATCGGATGGTCTGGAAATATGCAAACTGAAATAGCAATTCCTTGGGAGGCTATAGGGTCACCTACCTCGGTGGATTTCGTAGTTTGGGCACAATGGCAAGATCAAGGAAATGTCTGGACTTCATTCCCTGCTCAAAATCCTGCCTCTTCAAATGGTGCAGAGACATTTACTCATATGTATCACCTTCAAGATCGGAATATTTCCATTGAGCCATCTTCAATGGAAATTTTAGCTAGTTCTGGTGTGAATAAGGCCGATGACGCGTTAAATGTGGCTATTGTTTTCCATCAGCATCAGCCATATTACAAGAATAAGTTGACTGGAATGTTTGAACTTCCTTGGGTCAGAGTTCATGCTATGACTGAATACGTTGACTCTCCTGGAATTCTAGCTCAATATCCTGGCACTCAAGTCACCTACAATTTGGTTCCTTCATTCTTGGAACAACTTGTTGACTATCATAGAAATGAGACTCCAGATATTCATACTGATTTTGCTAGAAGAAGTTGGCCTATTCATTCCAATGGAACGGTTGCAGATTATCCAAATGCTACTTCTCTAGAATTACATACGATGCAATTCCAATCTTTTTGGAATAGTGGGTGGATTTACAATGTTTCATCTGAAGATCCAAATGCTTGGGTTTTACCAGCAAGTCAGCGTTACAAAGAACTCTATGATGCTACTTTACACAATCTAAAACCGGCTACAATAATGGACGATGAATTACTTTCACCACAAGACTTACTCGATCTCCAAGTTTTATGGTATCTTTTCCAATTCTCTCCTGATTATGTCCAAGGAGAATATTCGTCCTTCTTCACTCAGCCTAACGAAACCCCCTCACAATTTGATCAAGGATTAATGGATCTTTTCACTCAGGGCAGAGATTTCACTCCGTCTGATTTGACCTATGTGATTGACCAACAACATGCACATATGGCTAATGTTTTACCAATGTATAGTCAATTGGCTGACAGAGGTCAAGTTGAATTAACTACGACTCCATATTATCATCCAATTATGCCTTTACTAATGATGGATGGTTGGACTTTCGAAGATGGTATTAGAGTCAATAAAGACGCGTGGCCGGAAGATGTAACCACTCATCTTACCAATGGAATGAATTTATTCGAAGCAGAATTAGGTTTTCGTCCTACAGGGATGTGGCCATCTGAACAAGCAGTGTCACCTCCAATGGTACAGCCGGTTTCAGATGTTGGTATAGAGTGGATGGTTACAGATGAGGAAATTTTAGCTAAGTCCACTTCTCAAGGTGGAGGTATGATTGACGTAGAAGATGCAGCGCAATTAGCAACTCCTTGGATTGTTGAAGGAGAAAATGGAGGAGATATTGCTGTTATTTTCCGTGATAGAGTAATTTCTGATCGTGTTGCATTCCAGTATGGTTCTATGACTCCTGAAGCAGCAGTCTCCGACTTCTTGTCTTACTTAGATGGAATCCGTTCTGAATTAATTGCTGCTGGCGAAGACCCAAGTGAACATCTTTTGACTGTTGCAATGGATGGAGAGAATTGGATGTTTATGTCTGAATTCCAACATTCAGATAATGCAAGACCATTTATCCATGAATGGTATTCTAGACTTTCATCTCATCCAACTGTTGTAACCACTACACCTTCTGCGTTCCTTGCGCATAATCACTCTCTTCCCCGAATTGAAACAATTGGCACTGGTTCATGGATTGATGGGACATTAAGCACATGGGCTGGAGAAGCGGATGAAAGTCTTGCATGGCAACGTCTTGTTGAGGCTCGAAGTGCTCTGGTAGAGTTTGAGTTACAATATCCAGATGATTCTGGACTTGAACTTGCTTGGGAATCCCTGTACATTGCCGAAGGTAGTGATTGGTATTGGTGGTATGGTTTAGATCAAGATAGTGGTTATGATGAGATGTGGGATGTTCTCTTCAAAGTACATCTTTCCAATATTTATCGAGCAATCAATTTAGATCTCCCTCCTTATCTCCAAGATCTATGGACCAATCCTGCTTTGCCCGATGAGGCAGCCAGTGCAATAATTGAACCAATGATAGATGGAATTGCATTACCGGGGGAATGGGATGGTGCAGCAATTTATTCAGCAGACTCAGTTGATGGAGGTGATTTGGATATCGATTCCTTCCATCTTGGTTATGATGCATCAAACCTATACATTCGAGTTGATATGACTTCACCGAATCAAATTGAAGCATTAAATCACTCACAAGATGCCGATTTAGCAATATATTTCATGCAACCTAATGCTCAGAATTTCAATGAAGTTCAGACAAATTTCCGAACATATTTCGGGAATCAAATTTTGGGTTTCCCTGCAAAGAAGATGGTTGCTTTTGATTTCGAACAACTTCGTGATGATGGTCAAGCAAAATGGAATTTATTTGATGCAAGAGGCAAGGTAGGAGATAATGAGCAATGGGCTCTAACGGGTTCCTCGATACTTGGAGGATGTGCGGCTGATGAAATATATGAATTTGTAATTCCTTGGTCAGATTTGGGATTAGCCCCTCGTTATACCACGCGAATCAAGGTAGTTTCAGCGTGGTCAGATTCACTTTCATATGGTGATGGAGATGATGTTGAGATAGCACCTCCAGCCCCCGCCGAGATAGTTCTCCCTGATCTTGAAGAATGGGTGACATTGCTCGAATTTGATGATGCATCTGGTGATGAAAATGGTGATGGAGATTACACTTATCCTTTAGCCAGTGATTTTACTCCTGGAAGCGGCTTATTTGATGGAACATCAATGAAGATTAGTCAGAGCGCTTGGAATGCTCGTTTTGAGATTGAAATGGCAGAGATGACTGATTATTGGAGTCTTTCGAATGGCTTTAGTCATCAGATTGTTCAGATATATGTGGATCAGGGCGAATCAATTTCAGGACGAACTCAGATGCTTGAAGGTGCTAATGCAGAAGTACACCCTGATTGGGCATGGGAAGTTGCAATTTCTGCAACTGGAGAACCGGGTGCAGTAAAGGCAGTAAATGCTGCAACAGGTGAAACTAGTGCCAAAGGAATCGAGGTTTCAGGAGATGTTGAAACAAAAACAATCACAATTACTGTTTCAAAGAATGTGATTGGTTCTGACGTTCCTAACTATCGTTTCATCGTTGTTCTTGGTAGTCAAGATGGATTTGGAACTGGAAAATGGAGAGATGTAGATGCCACTGCAAAAACATGGCGTCTCGGAGGAGGAGCCGACCCGTCAACAGTTGATGGAGTAGATTACGATCCAAATATTATTGACATAATGCTCCCTGAGGGTGACCAAGCATCTATGTTGAGTAGCTATGATGTCGATACACGACAATTTGCGGTTTTGACTGGTTTTGCTCTTCCAGAAGTAGCCCAACAAGTGTATGGGGCCAAGGTAGCTGGAACCACTGCTAATTCTGCAATTCTTGAATGGTCTACAACTCAACCAGAATCTGGAATTGTAACGTGTACATCTAGCGAAAATAATTCAAATGAATGGGATGAGTCTATTTTGTCTCCTTCAGGAATAGATTCACTTTCTCATACAATTCAGTTAACTGGATTAAGTACCTCTACATCTTATTCTTGTAACATTTCTGTAGGAGTTTCAACTCCTGTTTTTATTCAATTTAATACTTCTAATGAGATTGATAATACTCCGCCAGAAGTCCTGAATCTGGCCATTCAGTTGCTCACTGGAGGTTCACTGAAGGTAACTTGGTATACTAGTGAAGAGACTACGGAATCTATCGAAGTAAATGGTCAGACATTTGTTGGAGATTCGGTAGCTCTTAGGAAGAATCATGACATGACCATTACTCCAAATCCGGTCTTACCTGCCTTGCAGACATTTACTCTTACAGTATCTGTTTTGGATGCATCTGGAAATAGTAATTCATCTAGTATTCAATTCACGATTAGCGAAGAAGAAGCATCTTCTCCATTACCTGATCAATCTTCAGATTCTACCGAATGCAGTACGTTAGATGGCGATGAATGTGTCAATCCATCTTCCAATAATGGAGCATTGATTTTTGGTTCTGCAATTGTCGTGATTCTATTGGTGATGTTTGCATTGATGAGGACGAGAATTTCTGAGAATGAGATTTTAGATGGCCTTGTTCAAGAATTAGATGATATTGAATAATTATGCAAATGGAATGCTTGCTGTTTCATGAGTGTGTAGATTCACTACTGTAAGGATCGCAGGTCTGGGTTGAAATCCCAAGGTTCGTTGGTAACCGGTTTGATCTTGCCATGTGCTACTGTGGATTAATTTGACTCCCTTGTAATCTGAAACATGATGGCCATGTACGTGACCAGTAACAAAAATATCTGGAATTGTTCGAATTACTAAATTATCTTCTGGTTCAGGAGCTAGAGGTGTTTTTCCGCCCCATGAGGGTGCCAGATGTCTTCGATCAATCATTGCTCGCATCGCTGCTTCAGGTCTATCATAGGAGACGTTTCTCATCTTAGAAACGAAATCGTCAATGCTTTTTCCATGATAAGATAGGATTCTTACTCCGTGTAAACTGAAGTCACATGGGTTTCCAACAAATGTTGTGTTGTTGTAGTCTTGCTGAAGTTCTGGGTCTAATGCTGGTTGAGGTTCTGCAGGTCTTACCGCATCATGATTTCCGGGGAGAAGAAGAACATCGACCCAATCAGGAAGTGGTTCCAATAGACGGGCTAATCCTCCATATTGGTTGAAGAGGTCAGGGATGGCTAACTCTTTTTCTTGATTTGGATAAATTCCTACTCCATCAACACCATCTCCACTAATAACAAAGTAACGAATTGTTTTTGCTAGTGGGTCAGTATTGAACCACTCAACCATTTTATGCCATTGAGCCTCCAAGAAAGTCTTCGAACCGAGATGAACATCAGATAGAAATGCCACCGAAATTGCTTGATCAGCAGGTGCAGAATTCTTCTGATGTTCCCTAAGAGGGGGGAAATGGATTTCTTCTGCGATGAAAGTATCTCTTCTTCCTCTTTCAGATTTAAGCCGTCCTGTAATCCCAATAACATCATCTGGCATTAATCCAGTTCTGAGTGGATGTTCCTCTCCAAATTCAGGTCTATTGTACATTATACACTCTATTTCTGCCCCCTCATCTTCTAGAGTGAATCTAAGATGGCCACCATTCTTTGTGTATGTTGGAGAGTTTACAATTCCAATTAGGGAGCAATCTTCTTCTCTATATCTCGGTTTATTCATCGAAACTTCGCCGATTTGAGTGGGTCTATATGGCAAGATTCTTGAATCAATAATCATCTTTTTTATTGTCATCAACCTATCATTAAAACAAGAGAGTATGTCGCTCATTCTTCCTTCTGTTATACTATTTCCAGTAATATCAAAATGAACGTTTAATTCCATATC
>DAQW01000064.1 GCA_002503045.1 Euryarchaeota archaeon UBA39
GTTTTCTTCTGAATGGCATTTCGCTGGACATGGCTCTGATTTGGCAGAATACAATGCTATCCCATTACCTCATATTGAAGGGCAAACAAGAGAGCCAATGCTGTTTACTAAAACAGAAAATGGATTGAATTGTTTGTCGAATGTATGTACTCATAGAGGCATGATAATTCAATCTGAACCGTGTAAAAATAAGGTATTGCAATGTCCTTATCATGGACGAACATTTGATCTAAATGGATTTTTCAAGAATATGCCTGCTTTCGAAGATGTTGAGAATTTTCCTTCAATTGAAGATAATTTGAAGCAATTTCCCACTGGTGAATGGGCAGGACTAGTATTTGCTGGTGTTGAACCATCCAAAAAATTCGATGATTGGATTCATCCAATTAGTGAAAGGATGGGATGGTGGGCAAATCAAAAACAAATGAAACGAGATAGAAGTCGAGACAGAGATTGGATCATAAATACCAATTGGGCCCTGTATGTCGACAATTATCTAGAAGGTTTTCACATTCCATTTGTTCATTCTGATTTGAATGCAGTATTGGATTATGGTGATTATACCACAGAATTGTTTGATGGAGGAGTTCTCCAAATTGGAATAGCCAGTGAAGGTGAACCTTTCTTTGATATTCCTAAAAATTCACCAGATCATGGAAAGAAAATTGCAGCATACTATTGGTGGTTATTTCCTGGATTGATGTTGAATATCTATCCTTGGGGAGTATCAGTGAACATTGTCGTTCCTGAAGCAGTAGACAAAACTCGAGTCATCTATCAAGGATATGTTACTGACCCTGAAATGCTTGGAAAAGGGGCAGGTGGAGACCTTGACAAAGTCGAAATTGAAGACCAATTTGTAGTAGAAGGGTGTCTACGAGGAATCCATTCAAGTGCATATGATAGAGGACGTTATTCTCCTGAAATGGAACGGGGAGTTCATCACTTTCATACAATATTAACCAGAGAGTGAAATCCGACTGAGTTAAAGATAGAACCCTTGTCGTGTGATTCATGTCAATCATAGCAGCATACAACGAAGCTTGGGAAAACGGAGATGTCGAAGCATTAGCAGAAATCATTCACGACGATTGTGTATTCAATCCACATGTAGGTGGAATTACAATGAGCAAATCAGACATTCTAGGTTTCGCTGGTGGCGAAGGGACACCTAGATCAGAAAATGAAAGAATACTATTCGAGAATGAAGAAGTAGGTGTAGCACACTCGATAGTACACTTCGCAAACGGATCTACTTCAGAAGCAGTAATGTCATTCATGCGGTTCAAAGATGGAAAAATCATCTTAATGGAAACTGGAGCAACTCCTCTTTCTGATGATTACCAATTGATTGGAAATTAATTCAATTAATTAATTCATTAAATTGGGTATTCTCTTCACTTCCATATCTCATTGCTGCAATCTCTTCAACAGTACTGATGGTTAGTTCTATTGCATTGGCTCCAGAAACTTGCCATTTACTACCATCCATTGCAATCAATTCATTTCGATCCTGGCTAAGGTGAATATTGGTATGAAAATGAACTGTTAAGACTTCTTTACAACTCATATTGGTTCCAGGATATATCGCATCAAAGGAAGATGGATCTTCTATTGATGTTACAAGATCTCTGACTCCTCTAGGCATTGGAATTTCTGTTCTTTCCTCAGCAACTAAAATCACTCCATCTTCATTGGGCACCCAAGGTTGTTGAATCGATGCTGAAAGCCCGACGAGAAGAGAAATCAGAACTGCTAAGAGTGGAATTGTAGAACCGCTCATAGGTCAAATTAACTGTTAGATGATATGATATTTTGTTCGTCGCTTATTCAACTTCACGAACTACAAGTGGAATACCACGTTCTTTAGCTAAATTAATCACAGTTCTTGTCCATTTACTGGTAGGGCTGGGAAATGCAAGAATATGCGTTGCTGAATCTAATAGATTATCAGTAAGAGAAGTAGGGGCTTCTCCTCTACCTGAATCATGTAAACCCGGTCTTGGGTTATTCCATTGCTCTGAAAATACAATAAAAGGAATTGCGTGATTATTTGCCCATCTCTCGGCCAGATAATCTACTCCACTCGCTCCACCAACAATTACTACATCAGGATAAGCCTCAGTTTCTATCCACTCTTCTATTGATTCTTCGATAACAGAATAGTCGTAAAATCGACTAGATCCAACAATGACGAGATTAATCACACGTCCATCTTGATTGAGATCTTTTCCTCCGATTCGTTCAAGGTCTCTGGCTCCACTATGGCTGCTCATATGGGGCCATCACAATAGAATCGAATAAATCCTTTGAAAGAATAAAAAATGAGATTTATTCTGATTCCGAAGAATCTCGAATCTTTTCAGATACGAAATGAAGATAGAAACACCAAGTTGCAAAAGCGCAAAGAAGATGCCACAAACCATGAATTTGGAAAATTGAATCAGGGTGACAAAATTCTGACCCATCTTTACCAAAAGGCCAGATTAACATTCCAATAATAAACGAACAGGTACCCATTACAAACCATTTCTGTGTTGGTCGATAAATGGATGGGGGTTTTGTTTCATTGACTAACAGAGAGAAGATCACAAAGGTTGCACATAAAGCAACAAGTTGCCAAGGCCAAGATGTAGAGAATGTCAATAATGCAAGAGTAATAGGGGCTGCACTAAGCATGAAAACTCTCTCAATTGAACCATAAGAAGTACGTTCAAGATAAATTCGTAATTCAAAAATAATCCACAATCCGATACATTCTGCCCAAACAAAATCTCTGAAAAATCCAAAGCGGCGGAGTCCTTCACCAATCCCAATGATATCATCGCTATTTCTAAAGAACTCAATGCCCAATACTAAAACAGAAAGAAGAATGTGATTTCGAACAAATATTTCGTCAGACCAACCAATAAATTCTCTCAATCGATATAGAACAGGGAAGAGGATGAAAACCAACATTCCACTCCAATCCAAAAAACCGCCAAAAACAGTTCTCGTACCGTGCATTGCAAAACTCCCAAGTCCAATAGAAATGACTGCTCCGGCATAAAGAACTGGAATTACTCCCCCTCGGGTGAAACCATTCATGTTGCTATTTTCTTGTTGATCGGTACGATGAAGAATCACTAAACCTACCACTACAAATGCAAGATTTGTCAAAGTGTTTACTGGTTCAAGAATTATACCTGATGCGAAACGCTCGCACCATGCAAATTCTCCTTCATCATAATTTCCAGCAGGCCAAGCATCCATCAGAGAGATAATTGTGTAAAGAACAAGAAATGAAATTGATGCAATTAAACCAATAGTAAACCGTCTACCAAATCTGTTTAGAAACAATTTATCTTCCATCTTGAAGCCCCCTTATTTCGATATTCTTCGAATAAATGTAGAGTAGTTTCCAGGGTGTACTTTCAATGTACCATCACTTGGAAGATGCCAAATTGTATTGCAAATCTGATCCAAGAAGAAACGATCGTGACTTACTATTACCAATGTACCATCATATTGTGCAAGGGCATCTTCTAAGGCTTCTTTAGCTTGGATATCTAGATGATTTGTTGGTTCATCTAATAGCAATACATTGTTCTCTTCAAGTAGTAATTTTAGCATGGCGATTCTAGCACGTTCACCGCCACTAAGATCTGCTAATTTGGTAGAAACTTGTTCAGATGTAAACTGAAATTGGCCCAATAATGCACGAATATCTCCATACTCCATTCGAGGTTTGAGTTTCTGGATTTGTTCAACTGGTGTTGCTTGAAAATCAAGAGTACGATGATCTTGATGGAAATAACCGATTTGAACACCAGGGGGGACATCGATCTTTCCAGAATCCAAAGGAATTTCGCCAATTAATACTCGAAGAAGAGTTGTCTTTCCAGCTCCATTTCCACCAACAATTCCAATTCTCTGACCTTTGGAAATTCCAACTCTTACATTATCAAGAAGAGGGCGATCTAGTCCTTCAAAGGTCAGCGTTGCTTCATCCAAATCTGCAATTTCCATGCTTGCTTTATCTGTTGCAGTTAATTGGAAATGGAGATTCTTTCGTTGTCTAGGTTTAATCGATTTTAACCATCGAAGTTCTCCTTGAGCACGATTCATCATGAATCTTTTCTGAGAAATTGATTTGTCATATTTGTTAGCTGATTTCATCGACTGAAGAGCTCCTTTCAACCGTTTGATCTCTTTCTCTGCTTTCTCAATCCTATCATCTAATGTCTGAAGGAAAAGTTCCTTCTGCTGTATAAATCTAGAATAATTTCCCTTGAATCCTTTGATTTTTGTATCAGCAACTTCAACAATATTATTTGCAACTTTGTCGAGGAAATATCGATCGTGACTTACGATTAATAATGCACCTTGAAAATCTAGAAGAAATTCTTCTAGCCATTCAAGAGTCTCGATATCAAGATGATTTGTTGGCTCATCAAGGAATAGAACATCGATGTCATCAAGACCAACTAGTTGACGGGCAAGAGCAACTTTTGCACGCTCGCCTCCTGAGAGACTCGAAAGAGGCATGTCCAATGGATGATGGCCTAATCCCAAACTTTCCATGATATTTTGTGCATGCCCCGCAGCATCCATTCCTCCAGATTTAGCCATCATAGATTGTAACTCAGAATAGCGATCCATCACCGGTTGCCAATCAGAATCATAGAATGATGGATCTGCCATTTGTGCTTCAATTGATGCAATCTCATTTTCTAGATCTTCAAATTGCCTTCCTCTACGTCCTAACTCCTGTTCAATTGTTGCATCTTCATCCAAATCTCGTATCTGAGTTAGGTATGCAATTCTTAGTCCTGGAGAGAATTTTATATCCCCCATATCGACTTTTTGATCTGAAATTAAATTGAGTAATGTAGTCTTACCTGAACCATTATGTCCAACGATTCCTATTCTATCTCCTTCTTCAATTCGAAGAGATATTCCATCAAAGACAACTTTGGGCCCAAAGGCTTTGAAAATGTCATCGATGAGAATCAGTTCTCTCGTCAATAGACCACAACCAAATGGAACGGCATCATTCGCCCCTCATGACACTTCGGGCTATTTCTTCTTAAATTTAGAAGACAACTCATCAATGCGGCTAAGATGGGAGTTAGATTCTTTCAATTTAGATTTGAATTGTGCCAATATGTCAATTTCTGGCGAAGAAGATTTGGCTGGTATTCTGTACACTGCAGGTCCATCCCAGTCCTCGCCGACATCGTTCCATACCGCACCGAATTTTCCTAGATGTTGTACTCTATTTTCGGCTGAGTCCCAGTTATTCGGCTCGCCAGGCCCCCAGTTCGTGTAAGACCAAGGTCGGCCATCAGACCAGTACCAGTCTTCAGCACCTGGGCCCACTTCGCCAGGATCACCGGGTTTACGGTCTGCGACTGCGAGAGGTTTTCCACGGTATCGAGCTCCTTTCCTGATTCCACCGAGCCAAACCGGTGCCCCGCCGGAAATTCGAGTGATATCTTCGTTCTCCTCCGCGCTGGTGACTGAAGCGATATGTCCTCCCATTGCACGAGCACGTTCGTTGTGCCAATGCCATCCCTTGTGCTCATCAGCAAATACGTATTTATCGTCAGAATTCAAGATGGGTTCACTCAAGATAGGTTCACTTGTCTTGCGAAACTGTTCAATCTGGATTTCTTGAGCATCCGCCTCTTGGCGCATGGTCCAATCCCACCATTCTGGACCGTCCTTTTGTGCACTCAAGTACTTCCCATGACAGGACTTCAAATAGACTACATCGTTACTGCGGTATTCGACTGTGAATTCCTCCCATCCACCAGGTGGTGCTTCTCTACGATTGATTTCCACTCTGCCGTCGGGCTGTGCTGACACATACATGTCGAATGCACCCATGAGTGCAATCTTGCCGTTTTGCCGTTGTTCCACACGGAAATATTCCTCCACATGAACGACGTCAGTGTTCCATAACACCCTTCCTTCGGGCGTTGCACTCAGGTACTTCCCGTGTACGCCCTTAAGAGATATTTCTCCTTGAAGCATGCCGCTGTCAGAATTAAAGATGGGTTCACCAGATTCATCTGGTATTGAAACGGATTCCATTTTTATTGTTCCGGCCTGATCCCATCTTCGAGTTCCTAAAGGTAGACCGCCTGAATTCGGTGGTCCTATCCAACCACCCCTAAACCAATCATTAGTTCCGTCTTGAGAACGGTCATCCAGACTCCATGAGGGACCTCCCCCCGAATTCGCATTATAGAAATACAGAATACACCCTGAGTTATTTTTGAACCATGGTTTTCCATTAATTTCATTGTTTTGAATTGTATAAATTCCATTATATTTTGGTAATGAGTGCTCCGAAACTAGGATTTTTTCTCCTCGAAGCATGTCTCTGGACAAGGGCTTTGTAGAGGGTTGGCGGGTTCGATTCATTCCGTCTTCTAATCTGATCAGCTTTTGTCGAATGTCTTCTGGTATTTTGGGGTCATCACGATTCCAAGGGCGGTATTTTTGATTCGATTCCCCAGGTTTGATGGGATCGTATGTGTCTTTGAGACGATCGCTCTCGCTTCCCCCTGTACCGAAATATGCTTGGCCCTTGTATTTGCCAGAACGGTACGCATAGAGCCCTTTGACCTGCCAATCGCCAACAAATGGTTCGTAGCCACCAACCATGAGTCCCAAAGCGCGGGCAAATTCAGCTGCTTTCTCGGGGTCATGAAGGTGCTGGCCATGGCGAGTTTCAGTTTCTTCTGGTATGTTTCCATGCTGGCGGGACATGGATGGAATATCGAAGTCAACGCGGTCATG
>DAQW01000131.1:0-2555 GCA_002503045.1 Euryarchaeota archaeon UBA39
AGCCAAAACTATTGTTCTTGCAACCGGAGGGATTACTCGTTGCTGGGAAGTATGCTCTGGATCTTGGGAATATACAGGTGAAGGTCATGCTCTAGCATATTGGATAGGGGCTGAAATGGGAGACATGGAGTTTGTTCAATTCCATCCTACAGGAATGATTTGGCCTCCTTCTGTTAAAGGAATCTTGGTTACAGAAGGTGTTCGTGGTGAAGGAGGAATGCTAACAAATTCAAAAGGAGACCGGTTTATGTTTGATTATGTTCCTGAGATGTATCGTGAAGAATTTGCTGATACTGAAGAAGAAGCTCTAGCGTGGGTAGATGAAGTAGTATCTGGAAAATTAGCAACAAAGAGAAGACCTCCAGAACTACTTACTCGAGATGTCGTAGCCAAGGCGATTAATAGTGAGAGAGATGCAGGACGAGCATCAGAACACGGTGGCGCATATCTAGATATATCGTGGAGAGATCCAGAAGAAGTTAAGAAAAAATTACCCGGAATGTATCATCAATTTATGGAACTAGCAGCAGTTGATATTACTAAACAACCGATGGAAGTTGGCCCGACTGCGCATTATGTCATGGGTGGAGTAAAGGTTGACCCATATACTCAGGAATCAACAATACCAGGACTATTTGCAGCAGGAGAAGCTGCAACTGGCCTTCATGGCGCAAATAGATTGGGTGGTAACTCCCTATCAGATTTGATTGTATTTGGAAAAATTGCAGGTGAACAAGCATCTCTTGCAGCATCTAAAATTAATGGATTCTTGGACGTTGATGAATCGGAAATTGAAGATACAATTACTGAAACTCTTGCTCCATTGGATCGTGTTGAAGGAGAAAATCCAGCAAAAGTCGTAGAAGATCTAAGGGGAATGATGCAAAATAAAGTTGGAATAATTAGAACAAAACATTTGCTAGAAGAAGCATTAGATGACCTAGATGATCTAGAAAAACGTGGAGAAAAAACTAGTGCTGGTGGAGGTCGAATTTACAATCCTGGATGGCATCAGGCTCTAGAAATAGGTGCAATGATTGATGTTAGTCGAATGTGTGCATTAGCGGCACTAAAACGAGAAGAAAGTCGTGGCGGACATACTAGAGACGATTTTCCTACACCTGATCACAAACATTGGGGTAAAATCAATAGTGTCATCGTAAAGCAAAAAGATGGTTCTATGTCTATTGATTACACTACGTATCCATCTATCCCAAATGAACTAAAGGATTTACTAGATTCTGATGATTTACATGAGGAGGAATAAGATGAGTGACAATGTGACATTCCGAGTTTTCCGAGGAGGGCCAGATAGTGATGGGGATCCTTTCGGAGAACTAGTTGATTATACGGTTCCCTTAGATGAAGGGATGGTTGTTCTTGATGTAATTCATAGGATTCAATCTGAAGAAGCACCAGACCTTGCATGTAGATGGAATTGTAAAGCCGGAAAATGTGGGTCATGTAGTGCTGAAATTAATGGGAAGCCACAATTAATGTGCATGACCAGGATGGAAGACGTCTTTGAAGAAATGGAAGATGAAACAGAGCCTATTTTAGTAAAACCAATGCAAGCATTTCCTTTAATCCGAGATTTAGTGACCGATACCTCATGGGCATACAAAACCGATAAAAAAATCAAGCCAATTAATGGCCCTGATGACCCTGACTGGGTTTTTCATCAACAAGAAGCAGATCGTATTCAAGAATTTAGAGCCTGTATTGAATGTATGTTGTGCGTGAATACATGTCACGTACTAAGAGAACATCAAAAATTCGAAGAATTTGCTGGGCCTCGTTTCTTTGTTAGGCTAGCTAATCTTGAAATGCATCCTCTAGATACAGAAAATCGAATTCCAGAAATCAAAGAAGACTTTGGCCTAGGATATTGTAACATTACTAAATGTTGCACTGAAGTTTGTCCTGCTGGAATCAACATTACAGATAATGCAATTATTCCACTTAAGGAACGAATCGTAACAGAATATTACGATCCAATAACAATGATTGCGAAGAAAATTGGACTGAAGAAATAATTCTTCAATTTCATAAATTATTCAAAACATGTAATGGGATTTCATTATACACAGTAGTGAATACTGGGCAGGGGGAGGGTTTTCGCCCCAATCGAAGGTTTTCGACAATCGGGACGAGGACTATTTTGTGCCCTACTGGGCTTTGGGAGATGGTTAGCAACCTATCAAAGGCGTTCAATGCCGACCTTGCTGACATTGGCCTTCCAGACCGTGTCGCCCTTCAGCCATGCTGGGGCACTGTCAGGCTTTGGCACCTGTTTTCTCTCGCCAGTGAACACATGCACTTTGTCAGTTCCGCGTTCGCGCAACTTAATGCTGGTGTGTCCCTTGTTAGCTGCCTTTAGGGCTGCCTGGCGGGGCTGCTTGTTGTGGTACACCGTGCTGGTGTCCTTCCCGTTCTCCATTAGTACGAAGTATTTCTTCTCACTCATTGAGTTTCACCTCAAACTTTCCTGCTTGCTTCCTAGGTTATGAATATTTGCCCGTAAAACGTGATACGTCTCCAAAATATGCGATTTT